>NZ_JBFAJO010000178.1:0-2679 GCF_040655255.1 Kitasatospora sp. NPDC050463 | reverse complement strand
GGAGAACTCCCAAGTAGCACGGGGCCCGAGAAATCCCGTGTGAATCTGGCGGGACCACCCGCTAAGCCTAAATATTCCCTGGTGACCGATAGCGGATAGTACCGTGAGGGAATGGTGAAAAGTACCGCGGGAGCGGAGTGAAATAGTACCTGAAACCGTGTGCCTACAAGCCGTGGGAGCGTCGGATATGCAGCTTGCTGTGTGTCTCGTGACTGCGTGCCTTTTGAAGAATGAGCCTGCGAGTTTGCGGTGTGTAGCGAGGTTAACCCGTGTGGGGTAGCCGTAGCGAAAGCGAGTCCGAATAGGGCGTTTGAGTTGCACGCCCAAGACCCGAAGCGGAGTGATCTAGCCATGGGCAGGTTGAAGCGGAGGTAAGACTTCGTGGAGGACCGAACCCACCAGGGTTGAAAACCTGGGGGATGACCTGTGGTTAGGGGTGAAAGGCCAATCAAACTCCGTGATAGCTGGTTCTCCCCGAAATGCATTTAGGTGCAGCGTCACGTGTTTCTTGCCGGAGGTAGAGCACTGGATAGGCGATGGGCCTCACCGGGTTACTGACCTTAGCCAAACTCCGAATGCCGGTAAGTGAGAGCGTGGCAGTGAGACTGTGGGGGATAAGCTCCATGGTCGAGAGGGAAACAGCCCAGAACACCGACTAAGGTCCCTAAGCGTGTGCTAAGTGGGAAAGGATGTGGAGTCGCAGAGACAACCAGGAGGTTGGCTTAGAAGCAGCCACCCTTGAAAGAGTGCGTAATAGCTCACTGGTCAAGTGATTCCGCGCCGACAATGTAGCGGGGCTCAAGCACATCACCGAAGTCGTGTCATTGCAGCATGAAGGGCTAACGCCTGCTGTGATGGGTAGGGGAGCGTCGTGTGCCGGGTGAAGCGGCGGTGGAAACCAGTCGTGGACGGTACACGAGTGAGAATGCAGGCATGAGTAGCGATACAAGAGTGAGAAACTCTTGCGCCGATTGACCAAGGGTTCCTGGGTCAAGCTGATCTGCCCAGGGTAAGTCGGGACCTAAGGCGAGGCCGACAGGCGTAGTCGATGGACAACGGGTTGATATTCCCGTACCCGCTTTGAAGCGCCAACGTCGAACCAGGTGATGCTAAGGCCGTGAAGCCGGCCCGGAGTCTTCGGACAAAGGGACGTGGTGGAGCCGCTGGTCCAAGTCTGTAGTAGGTGAGCGATGGGGTGACGCAGGAAGGTAGTCCAGCCCGGGCGGTGGTTGTCCCGGGGTAAGGGTGTAGGACGAACGGTAGGCAAATCCGCCGTTCACATAGTCTGAGACCTGATGCCGAGCCGATTGTGGTGAAGTGGATGATCCTATGCTGTCGAGAAAAGCCTCTAGCGAGTTTCATGGCGGCCCGTACCCCAAACCGACTCAGGTGGTCAGGTAGAGAATACCGAGGCGTTCGGGTGAACTATGGTTAAGGAACTCGGCAAAATGCCCCCGTAACTTCGGGAGAAGGGGGGCCATTCCTGGTGATGAGTCTTGCACTCTGAGCTGGGGGTGGCCGCAGAGACCAGCGAGAAGCGACTGTTTACTAAAAACACAGGTCCGTGCGAAGCCGTAAGGCGATGTATACGGACTGACGCCTGCCCGGTGCTGGAACGTTAAGGGGACCGGTTAGCTTGGATTCGTCCGGGCGAAGCTGAGAACTTAAGCGCCAGTAAACGGCGGTGGTAACTATAACCATCCTAAGGTAGCGAAATTCCTTGTCGGGTAAGTTCCGACCTGCACGAATGGCGTAACGACTTCTCGACTGTCTCAACCATAGGCCCGGTGAAATTGCATTACGAGTAAAGATGCTCGTTTCGCGCAGCAGGACGGAAAGACCCCGGGACCTTTACTATAGCTTGATATTGGTGTTCGGTTCGGCTTGTGTAGGATAGGTGGGAGACTTTGAAGCAGCAACGCCAGTTGTTGTGGAGTCGTCGTTGAAATACCACTCTGGTCGTGCTGGATGTCTAACCTGGGTCCGTGATCCGGATCAGGGACAGTGTCTGGTGGGTAGTTTAACTGGGGCGGTTGCCTCCTAAAGAGTAACGGAGGCGCCCAAAGGTTCCCTCAGCCTGGTTGGCAATCAGGTGTTGAGTGTAAGTGCACAAGGGAGCTTGACTGTGAGACTGACGGGTCGAGCAGGGACGAAAGTCGGGACTAGTGATCCGGCGGTGGCTTGTGGAAGCGCCGTCGCTCAACGGATAAAAGGTACCCCGGGGATAACAGGCTGATCTTCCCCAAGAGTCCATATCGACGGGATGGTTTGGCACCTCGATGTCGGCTCGTCGCATCCTGGGGCTGGAGTAGGTCCCAAGGGTTGGGCTGTTCGCCCATTAAAGCGGTACGCGAGCTGGGTTTAGAACGTCGTGAGACAGTTCGGTCCCTATCCGCTGTGCGCGTAGGAGTGTTGAGAAGGGCTGTCCCTAGTACGAGAGGACCGGGACGGACGAACCTCTGGTGTGCCAGTTGTCCTGCCAAGGGCATGGCTGGTTGGCTACGTTCGGGAGGGATAACCGCTGAAAGCATCTAAGCGGGAAGCCTGCTTCGAGATGAGCACTCCCACCTCCTTGAGAGGGTAAGGCTCCCAGTAGACGACTGGGTTGATAGGCCGGATATGGAAGCCCTGTAAGGGGTGGAGTTGACCGGTACTAATAGGCCGAGGGCTTGTCCTCAG
>NZ_JBFAJO010000177.1:0-4500 GCF_040655255.1 Kitasatospora sp. NPDC050463 | reverse complement strand
GGACCCCAAGCCGTTCACCTGGACCAAGACCGCCGATGAGATCCTCGACTCCCTCGCCCGCTTCTGCCGACGGATCTCCGGCGCAGGACACTAGTCGCTGGCGGCCTTCTCGCATTCGGGAAATGTGCTGGTCGGCGGGGGTTGATTCCCCGATTCGCCGGTGTGAAGGGGCCTGGTTCGACGGTCTTCAGTCCGTGCGCAGCCTCTCTTGACTGGCGCTCTCCCGGGCCTACGGTGCGGCGCTATGGGCTGGCTGGAGGGGCTCTCGTCCTGCCGGTCTGCACGGTCTTGTCCTGGGCGTTCATCACTGATGTCACACAAAATCTGCAAGCACTGTCAGTCACTTGTCCCTGGTCAAGGCATCGATTTCGCTGACATCACGATGACAATCCTCAACTGACAGTCACACGCAGACCATCACTCCCGGCCGATGCGCATCAGCAGGCCACCCCCGGAGCGGCCCAGGACGGAGCGGCCTGCGGTGCGCCCGGTGCAGCCGGCGAATCCGCGGTGCCCGGAGCGGGTGAAGCAGCTGTCCAAAGTCGGAATGCGCTGGGCATAGCCGCACAACGCGCAGCGGGGCCGGACAGGGTGTTCCTGTCCGGCCCCGCTGCTGTCGTCACACGCCAGCTTCCTCTCCTGGCGGCGCGTCTGCAGGCTGCTCGTCACCGGGTTCGGCATCGGGCATGGGGACGAGTCGGTCTGTGTCAGACAGTTCCAGCGGCCGGTGAATGCCCTCGATCGGAGGGGAGTCGTTGTCGGTGACGA
Source organism: Kitasatospora sp. NPDC050463 (assembly GCF_040655255.1). Taxonomy (NCBI): domain Bacteria; kingdom Bacillati; phylum Actinomycetota; class Actinomycetes; order Kitasatosporales; family Streptomycetaceae; genus Kitasatospora; species Kitasatospora sp. NPDC050463. The sequence goes on along the minus strand of NZ_JBFAJO010000177.1, from coordinate 3,732 downwards.
TGATCTGCAGGCGGTCGACGTGTTCGGTGGCAGTATGCAGGAGGCTGGCGTACATCTTGCGCAGGCGTTCGAGGTCGACGCCTTCGTGGCCGACGTTGCTGCTGATGCCGTCGATGATCAGGAGGTTGGGCAGGGGGATGTCGGGGTCGTTGAGTGCCACATGTTGGTGGGCAAGGACGTGGGCGACGTTGACCAGTACCTCGACGCCTTGCGATTGCAGGTCAGCGAAGGAGCGGCCGTCCACGACCGGCATGTACGTCTTCTTGTTGATGTAGGAGCCTGGCTGGTTGTCGAAGCGGGGTGCGTCGAAGCTGCGGAGGGCTGCTTCGAAGGCGTCGTCGAGTTTCCGCAGGCGTTGGCTGACGGCTTGGTTGCTGTGGCGGGTGGCGTCGATTTTGCTGTTGAGGTCTTCTTGCTCGCGTTCCAGTTCCGCAACTCGTTCGGCCTGTCCGGCTAGCCGGTCGTGGACGGCCAGGCCGTCGTCCAGGCGGGCGAGGTGCTCCTCGAGTCGGGCCTGCTGGGCAGCGACGCTTCGGATGCGGTCTGCCTGGTCGGTGATGTAGGTGGAGGTCGCTCGGTCCAGTTGGTCACCGAGGTCTGTCCGGTGCTGGGTCTGGGTAGCCAGGGCTGTCTGGAGTTGAGCGAGGCGGTGGCTGCTCCGGGCGATGAGTTCCTCGGTCTCTGTGACCTGCTCGATGACCCGGTCCTGTTCTGCGGCGAGAGAGGACGGGGCCGGCAGGTTGGGTGGGGCCTGGAGGCAGAGACGGCAGGTGTGCTCGTCTCCCCTGTCCGGTACGCCGGCTCCGCAGCGGGGGCAGGTGTGGAACTCGAAGTCGTTGAGGAGGCGCTCGGCGACCAGGGCGCGAGTGAGTCGACGGCTCTGGGCGATGAGTTGTCCGTGCAGTTCACGGAGGTTGGTGATGGAGACGGCTTCGGCCTCGGTCGCCCCGGCGATCCGGGCGATCTCTGCTTCCGTCTCGGCGATCCGTTCGCGGAGCGTGACGGTGGTCGGCCCGGTCAGGTTGATGTTGCCGGTGAGGCTGACGTCGGCTTGGCGAGCGTGGGTGAGCTCCCGCTCGGTCTCCTGGCGCTCGACTTCCAGCTGGGCGCGGGAGGCGAAGGCGGTGCTCAGGAGGATCCGTTCCAGGGTGTTCGCATCTGCGGTGAGGGCTGCCAGCTCTGTGGTGACCTCACGCAGGCGGTCGCGTAGGCCGGCTGCCTCGGGGTCGTACAGGCCGTAGAGGATCTCGAAGACGTACTTACGCTTGATGTTCTTGGAGTAGTTGTCCGGCGTTCCGAAAACGGAGGAGTCAATCTCCTTCTGCCTGAGGACGCAGTACATGAGGTAGTCGCTGATAGTGACGGGAACCAGGGGGCTCCTGTCGTCGTTGGGGGCGCGTGGGACGCGGAGTCGGGGCAGCTTCAGTACGTCGCGCCACCAGTCACGGAACGTCTCGTCGTACCCGGCTTGGAGCTGGCTGGCAGGCAGCCGCCAGACCTCCCGGCGGCCTTCAACTTCGGCGATCTCCACCATGGCGTTCGCTGTGGTGACCAGGGGGCGGACGATGCGGAATCGGCGATCTCCGACCAGCACGGTGCCGGCGATCGTCCGTCCGCGAAGCTCGGGGACGACACTCACGTCGGCTCCCAGCAGGGCCCGAAGGCAGCTGACGGTGGCAGTCTTGCCGCCGCTCATGGAACCCACGATCGCGTTCATACCGGGTTCGAAGCGGATCGTGCGGCTGGTGCCGACCAGGGTGATCTCTTCGATACGCAGTCTCATAGGTGGGTCCCCCAGTCCGCCTCGACGATGTCGGGGAAGGTCTCGTAGATCAGGTTCTTCAAGGTGAGGCCGGTCAGGTTGAAGTACCGGCGCAACAGCACTGCGCGGTCGCGCACCGGGCGCCAGCTCTCGCTTTCAGCGAGAGCACGCGCCACGTCATGCCCGACCTGGGTGGTGCAGTAGGTCGCAATGGCGTCCTCGTGTTTGGGCTCGATGAGTCCTTTGCCTGTGAGGGCGCCGAGCAGCACGTAATACGCGGGGTCCCAGGGGCCGTACCTGTAGCGGATCATGCTCTGCTCGATCGTTCCGGTCAGCCACGGGTTCTCGCCGGTGTCGACGTTGGGCCGTCGAATAGCCATGAGTGTGTTGAAGCGGTCCGGGTAGCGCAGCAGGAAGTCAAGCTTGGCCAGCTTCATGCGCCCTTCGATGCCCTTGGCCGCCTTGGTTTCGGAGAACACGTCGATGAGGAGCAGCAGGCGGGCTTGGGCATCGGCCGAAGGCGGCCTTGTGGGCGGCACGGTGGTTACGGGCGCGGTAGCGCTAGGAGGCATCTCGATCGCTCCCCCAGTCGAACTTGCACTCGTCCGAGATCGCGCATGCCCTGCCCATCAGGAGTACACCGTCCTGGGCGTAGAGGGGATGGCGGTCATACGTGCCTGGGCTGGCATCGAGCATGCGCTGCAGCTCGTCGAAGATGGCGTCCGCGGGCTGGGGCTGTCCTCTGTAGGAGCGGCCGGTGCGGCGGGCCAGCAAGAGCAGACGCTGGTCGAGATCAGTCTCGATGGCTTGATCGCCGGGCCAGGCTCCCAGCGCCAGCTCTTTGAAGCGGTGGCGCTCAGCGTGGGCCCGGAGCATCTGCGCCTCCTCGATGACCTCCCTGGAGGCCGCGCCCGCCCGGAGCTTGCGAACAAGCGCGGTCTCCGGGTCATGCAGTTGGTGGGAGAGGTCTTCCAGCAGAACGTGGTCGGGACGGGTCAGGCGCTGGCGTACGTCGGCAATCGACGCCGCGGAAAGGCGTTTGTTCAGCACGGCCGGGGGCGGGGTGTCGAGGACCAGGAGCTCTGTCCACCGGGCCACGGGAAGACCTTGGGTGGCATCGCGGGTACGCCGAAGCAACTCGTCGTAGAGCGCGTCGATCATCGCCATGGTGAGCCCTGGGCCGAGATCGGCCAGGACCCGGGTGTTACGTAGATCGACATCACCGCGTCGTGGCAGCGGTCTGATGCGCACCAGAGGAAGGAAATCGGCGAGTGCATCCTCTTTCACTTTCAGGTGCGTCGCGACCCGTTTGCGGCACGCTGCGTTGTCCCCTCCTTGCCCCTTGGACAGGGCCACAACTGCATCATCGGCTGGGTCGAGATGGCCCTCAAGGCCGGCGGTCAGCTGATAGGTCAGTCCGGTGCCCGCCACGGTTGCGTGCGTCCGCCACAAGCTCTTGAGGGGTCCGCTCTTGAACACGTCCGTGAGCGTCCAGGGCTCAACGGCATCCCTCGTTTTGATCTGCTGGAAGTCCCAGAACACATCGTCGACGCACCGGGGGTCGCCTCTACGGGCGACGGTTACGTCCTCGATGTGCTCACAGGTCACGTGTATGACCGTTCCGCCCGCGAGCATCTCCAGGACTGCTTGCACGGAGATGTGTATCTGGTATTCGAACCGCCGTACCGTGACCGACCCTGAGTCATCCGGTGCATCAGTCTCAATTGGATCGACCATCGGCCCCCCATCTCGTTACTCCCCGAGCACGCAGCGTAGGGGGTCTGTGATCTCCAGTCGATAGCGGGAGATATCCAAGCCGTTGGGCTCGCTGAAGAGTAGGGCCCCAGCCCAGAGCGCGGGCGTGCCCAGGGTCACCTAACTAGCCGTTGCTCTATCGACCTTGGTGATTGTGAGTTCGAATCTGCCGACTCGGTCGGGTGATCTTCAGTCGGCAGGGCATGAAAGTGGGG
>NZ_JBFAJO010000176.1:0-4512 GCF_040655255.1 Kitasatospora sp. NPDC050463 | reverse complement strand
GGCCAGGACCGTCGGTCCTGGCCCACTCCGGCTTCTTGCGGTCACCTCCTTCGGCGACCGCTCCGACCTGACCGATGCATCGCGGCAAAGGCCATGGCGCGCTCGCGTGGCGTGCAGCCGCGGGTCATCCACAGCAGGACCCCGTAGCGGAGAACGTCCCGCCCGAGCCGCAGACCGAGGTTGACGCCCGTCCACGGGGCGAGGGTCTCGGCCCAGTTCTCGGCCTGGTCGAGCAGCTCGTCGAGGTCCATCTCTTCCTCCCGATCGTGTTGGTCACTTCGACACGAAAGAGCGTCCTCCGTAGGAGAGTTGTGCAGAACAGCGGCAGTAGCCGCCCGCCGCTGGCGCAAATCGCGTACGCTGCCGGCCTGGTGTGATGACTGTGTGTGGTCGTTCTTCGGATGCTCCGGGGGTTGAAGAAGTGGCCGTTGAAGAACCGAAGTGGCTCCCCGCCGACTCGAACCGGCAATTGAAGTGGCCGAGCGACACCAAGGACTGGGGCGAGGATCGTCTCTGGCTCCTGGACGCGTTGATGCACTGGACCTGGCACCACGGGTTCGAGGGGCGCCGCATGCAGGGCCAGCAGCTGGCCGACTGGTGTGGCAAGGTCAAAAGCGCCTCGACGATCAGCGCCTGGATCAAGAACGGCGGCGTGGCATCGAGAGGCCTGGAGTTCTGCCAGGTGGCCCAGGAACGGTCCGGTTGCCCGTCCGACTGTGAGCGGGGGTTCGGTGATCGGAACGTCCTGGAGGCTCGCTACGAGCGCGCCGACCAGGACTCCAAAGCCGGGAAGCGTGACGCAAAGCGTCGTTCGGACCGGCCCCGCCCGCTGCTCCCCGCCTACGACCGTCCCCTGAAGAACGTCGCCGGCAGGCTCTCCGCACTGGAGAAGGCCCAGGATGCCGTGCGACAAGCCATGCAGACCGTCACCGTCAACCCGTTCGGCTCGAACCTGGATCAGGTGACCCTCCAACAGGTCAGGGTCGAACGCGCGGCCGAGAAGGACGTGCTCAAGCACATCGACCGACAACTGGCCGGCAAGGCGCCAGGACAGGCCGCAGCCCTGCTCGGCGAGCCCGGCGTCGGGAAGAGCTGCTCCCTGTGGGGCGTGTACCAGGCCCTGTCCAGGCGACCCGAGCTCTGCCTCGTCCTACTGTCCGCGACCTCTCTGCTGGCCGGCTCGGGAGCCGAGCCGGACCTGCACCCGCACGAACTGCCCAAACTGCTGGAGGCGCACCGCGGCCGGCCGACCGCCGCCCCCGTCGCCAGTGGACGCATCGCGGCGCCCGGGCAACGCCCGATCGTCCTGCTGCTGGACACTGCCGACCTGCTGCTGCACGAGACACGGAGCGCCAACGACTTCACCGAGCTGATCACCGTCCTGCGGTCCAGGAACATCGCCGTGGCGCTGGCCTGCCGGACCGGCGAGGCAAACCTGCTCAAGCGGAGCCGGGACGGCGACGAAGACGAGGACGCCTATACGTCACTGCTCTCGAACATCCCGCTCCTCCTCTACGGGACCGGGAAGAAGGAGCGTACGGAACGCGGCTGGACCCCGGACTCCGAACTCGGCCGGGCGATTTCCGCCTACGGGCGGATGTACGCACCGGCCCGGAACCAGGAGGACGGCTCCCTGCCGAAAATGGAGCAGTCGCTGGCCGACGCGGCCGCCCGCGGACTCCCACTGAGCCAGCTGATCCGCCACCCGCTGCACCTTCGCATGGTCTTCGACCTGTACAGCCCCCACGGCCCGAACGTGGCCGAGCTCGACGTCGCCGCCCTCTTCCGCGACTACTGGGACCGGCGGGTCGAGCGTGACCTGCGCGACTCGGTGACGGGCCTCGACACGGTCCCGGAGAAGGAGGCACGGCAGCTGGGACAAGCGGCGGCCGAACTCGGCCTGGTCACGCTGTTCCGGGGAACCATCGAATTCCACCGGGAGCACGCCCGCGACCTCCTCGCCTCCCGGTGCGGTGTCCCGGCGGGAACCGCGGCCGCCTGGATCGGGCTGCTGCTCCGCCGGGGCGTGCTCAGCGAGGCCGTCGCCGGGCGAGTGCGCTTCCACCACCAGGTCATCGGCGAGTACGCCGCGGGCCGCGGCCTCGCCGACGCCCGTGCCGGCCTGTCCGCCACCACCCACCGCATCGCCGAGCACCCCCAGGACCTCTACCTCGCCGAGGCGGCCCGGCACGCATTCCACTACACCGACCGGGCCCGCGCCCACGAGCCGCGGCGGTGGTACCCGCAGCTGGCGGTGCTGTCCCGGGCCACCGCCCCGGTCGCGCGCGACACCTTCCTGCGCATCGTCGCCGGCCTGCGCCACGCCCCGTCCAGCGCCGCAGCCGACGCCGCCGCCGTGATCGAGGAACCGGAGACCGGCGCGCTGCACGCCGAGCACTACCTGGACGCCCTCTGCGCCACCGTCAGGCCCGACAAGGACATCTGGCCAACGGTCCTGCGGACGATCTGGGACGTGGTCGGCGCCCCGCTCCGCGACGAAATCATGCGCGCGGTTACGACCCTCGTCCTGGAACAGCGCGCCGCCGTCACGCTGTTCCTCTACGGCCTTCCGCCCGGTGACCTGGCCAGGCACACCCCTGCCGCGCACCTGACCGACCTGATGCTCCGTGCGCACGCGTACGACGCAGACAACACCGCGGACGGCACCGGACGTCCCGAGCGCACCGCCCTCACGACCATGCAGGAGATGCTCGACGAGGCCTTCGTCCAACGCGGTGCGCCACTGGAACGCGTACTGACCACGCTCGCCGACCTCGTCACCCGGTGGCCGGCCCAGTACAGCGGCCTGTGCGATGGACTGCCCCGGCGCATGGAGGTGGCGGATAAGATCTCCAAGGACGTCGACGGGATCATCGCCTCGGCCGCGGCCTGCTGGGCCGCCGCCCACGGCCACGAACGCACCGTCGACACCCTCGAGGCGCTGCAGGACTGCCTCGACGAACTGGCGGCCGGCAGTCCGCCGACCGGAAGCCTGCACGTCGTTCTTCACGGCGTGGCGACCACGCTCTGCCGTCCTGACGCACACCCGGACCCGCGACTCCTGCGCTCCGCCCTGGACGGTGCGGCCACCCTCGCCGTCGACGGCAGCGCCCGCAAGACCGTGGCCCGCTACTTCCTGCGCCCGCTGCTCCTCGCCGAGAACGCGCCCGCCGGGCTCGCCGCACGCAAGTGGTGCCAGGAGCAGGCCGACCACCGGAAGGCCCGCCAGGTTCCGCAGCCTCACGGCACTCTGCTGGCCCTGACCGCCCTGGGCATCCTCGGTGGCCGTCGCCTGCCTGGGGCCGTGGTGGCCGCGTGCCTGCCCGACGATCCCCGTTCGGCCCGCCCGCGGGCCACGACGCTCCTCCCGTGGATCCGCGCCCCCTGGGACGCTGACCTGACCGTCGCTGCGGCGGTCGGCGGGCACCACCTCGCCACACACGCGCTCGCTCTTCTCTCCGAAGGAACGGAGCACACAGCCCTCGAACCGCCGGGACCAGCGCAACCCGAATCGGCGCCGCCCGGGCCGGAACAGGCCGAGAAGGCCTCTGCCACGGGCAAGAGCCGCCGACGAGGCAAGCAGCCCCGCAAGCGCCTGGCACCACCCCGTGAGGAGGTCGTCGCCCGTGCGCCGGAGGACCCCGGGCTGCTCCTGCCCTGGCTCCTGCGAGACGCCGAGAAGCGGAAGGACGCCGACACCCTCATCGGCTTCGTCCGGGCGAGCGAGCAACTGCCCGTCGGGCACCCCGAGGAACTGGGCGCCATCACCGCCCACCTGGCGGCGCAGGACGACCGCGGGGCAGTCGCCGCCGGGCACCGGCTGCGCGCACGCATGATCAGCTGCGGCATGGCCCCCCTGGGAAGCCCCGAGGACGTCGTGCAGCAGGTGAACTCACTGAACACGAGCGCCACAGCGCAGACCGAGCTACTCAAGGCCGTCACCCAGGCGATCGCCGCGGATCCCGGGTCGTGGGACCTGCCCGCCGCACGCAGGATCCTGACCCCCCACCTGGACGCCGTCGTCGACCGGGCCGTGACCACGGCCGCCACGGTTACCGATCCGGACATCGGCCACGAGGCCTACATGCTGGCCGGGTACGCGGCGCAGCTGCTGCGGGCCCGACTGGCCGTCCTCGACGCCCGGACGAAGGTGGCCGAAGGCACCGAGGACCTCGGCCTCGAGCAGGTCGAAGCCCTGGTCTTCCTCCCCGCGGACCTGTGCCTGCCGCCCGGCCACAGCCTGGCGAGGCCGGGCAACGTGTGGCCGCGCCGCTTCGACACCATCCCCCGCCTGTGCGTCGACCTCCACGAGGCCGGGCACCGGCAGCACGCCGAGCGGCTGTTGGAGCACGCAGTCACCGTGGCGACCGAGCAGTCCGGTCCCTCCGCCCGCTGGCGGCACGCTGGATGGAACCCCTGGCGCCCCTACCTGCGCCTCCTCGTCGGCGAACGCTCCCGGCTGTACGACCTGCTCATCGAGTACGGACCCCGCGACCACCAACTCACCCGACA
>NZ_JBFAJO010000175.1:0-4561 GCF_040655255.1 Kitasatospora sp. NPDC050463 | reverse complement strand
CCCTGATCACCGCCGTCCAGCCCTTCGCCCTCATCAGCGAGGACGACCGCACCGCCCTCCCCGCCGACGTCGTCGACGCCTACCCGCTCTCCCAGATCCAGACCGGCATGCTCGTCGAGCTGCTCGCGGCGCAGGGCGGCAACACGTACCACAACCTGAACTCCTTCCTCGTCCCCGACGAAGTCCCGTTCGACGCCGAGGCCTTCCGCCACGCCGTCGACACGGTGGTCGCCCGGCACGACATCCTGCGCACCTCGATGCACCTGGACGGCTACAGCCAGCCCCTCCAGCTCGTCCACGCCACCGCCGAGGTCCCGGTCACCACACACGACCTGCGCGGCCTGACCGAGACCGAGGTGGCGGCGCGCCAGCAGGAGTTCATGACCTCCGAGCGCGCTCTGGGCTTCGAGCTGACCGCTGCGCCGCTGCTGCGCATCGCCGTCCACCTGGAGTCCGACCGGGCCTGGCGCCTGACGTTCAGTCACATCCACGCCGTCACCGAGGGGTGGAGCTACCACACCCTGGTGATGGAGATCCTCGCCTGCTACCGCAGCCTGCGGAACGACGAGGAGCCGGCCGCCTACGAGCAGCCGTCCGTCCGCTACGCCGACTTCATCGCCGCCGAGCAGGACGCCCTCGCCGACCCGCAGACCCAGGGCTTCTGGCAGCAACTCGTGGACGAGCACAGCCCGCTGGTCCTGCCGGCCCCCTTCGGGGCCCCGAACGCCACCGTCGAGCAGCTGCACGCCGGGGTGCCCTACACCGACATCGAGGACGGCCTGCGCGGCCTCGCCACCCAGGCGAAGACGTCACTGAAGAGCGTGCTGCTGGCCGCGCACCTCAAGGTGATGGGCAGCCTCACCTCGGAGACCGCTTTCCACACCGGCGTGGTCTACCACGGCCGCCTGGAGGCCCCGGGCGCCGACCGCGTGCTCGGCATGCACCTCAACACCCTGCCGTTCCCGGCGAGTCGGGGCGCCCGCACCTGGCGCGAGCTGGTCGAGCGGACCTACACCACCGAGACCGCGATCTGGTCCCACCGCCGCTACCCGCTGCCCGCCGTCCAGCGCGCCGCCGGCGGCTCCGGCGACCTGGTCTCCGTCCTCTTCGAGTACCTGGACTTCCACGTCGTCGACGAGACCTCCGTCGACGTCGACGGATCGATGGGCGACGGCGCCAACGAGTTCGCCCTCAACGTGATCGTGCGTGGCGGCCGGGTCAACCTCGACAGCAAGAGCACCGCGATCAGCCGGGCGAACCTGAACTCCCTGGCCGAGCGCTACCGGCTGGTGCTGGAGGCGATGGCCGCCGACCCGAACGGTGACGCGACCGCCGCCTACCTGCCCGAGGCCGAGCGTGCCCAGCTCACGGCCTGGGCCGCGGGTGACTCCGTGCAGTGGCCGACCGGCACCACCCTCGACCTGTTCGAGGCGCAGGCCCAGGCCACCGCCGACGCCGTCGCCGTGGTCGCGGGCGACGTCCGCCTCACCTACCGCGAGGTGGACGAGCGGGCCAACCGCATCGCCCACCACCTCATCGGCCTCGGCGCCGCCCCCGACGTCCTCGTCGGCGTGTGCCTGGAGCGCGGCGTCGACCTGGTGCCCACCCTCCTCGGTGTCTGGAAGGCCGGCGCGGCCTACCTGCCGCTGGACCCGTCCTGGCCGGCCGAGCGCCTCGCCTACGTCCTGGCCGACACCGCCACCCCCGCCATCGTCACCTCGACCGCCCTGGCCGCCACCGTCGGCGCCCAGTACGACGGCACCCTCGTCGTCATCGAGCGTGAGCAGGCGACCATCGACCGGCACCCCGCCACCGCGCCGCAGCGTGCCCTGGACGGGCAGAACCTCGCCTACGCGATCTACACCTCCGGCTCCACCGGCCGCCCCAAGGGCGTCCTCGCCCACCACCACGGCCTGGTCAACTACCTGAACCACACCGCCGACATCTACGCCGGCGCCGGCACCGGCGGCGCACCCCTGTTCTCCTCCATCGCGTTCGACCTCGGCATCCCCAACCTGTTCACCCCCCTGATCACCGGCCGGCACGTCACCCTGCTGCCCGACGACCTCGACACCGCCGACCTCGGCACCGCCCTCGCGCGTACCGGTCCCCACGCCTTCGTCAAGCTCACCCCGGGGCACCTGGACCTGCTCACCCACCAGCTCACCCCCGCCCAGGCCCACGACCTCGCCGGCATCGTCATCGCCGCCGGCGACAACTTCCCCCTCACCCTCGCCCAGCGCTGGCAGGACCTCGCCGGCCCGGGCGGGACGCGGGTCGCCACCGAGTACGGGCCGACCGAGATCACCATCGGCAACTCCGGTTGCCCCGTCGACACCACCCTCGCGCTCGAAGCCGTCCCGCTCGGCGCACCCTTCCCCAACACCGGCATGTACGTCCTCACCGACGACCTCACCCCCGCCCCCGTCGGCGTCCCCGGCGAGGTCTACATCGACGGCGACGGCCTCACCCGCGGCTACCACGGGCGGGCCGACCTGACCGCCGAGAAGTACCTGCCCAACCCGTACGGCCCCGCCGGCTCCCGTCTCTACCGCACCGGCGACCTCGCCCGCTTCCTGCCCGACGGCACCCTGGAGACCCTCGGCCGCATCGACAACCAGGTCAAGATCCGCGGCTACCGCATCGAACTCGGCGAGATCGAGGCCGCGCTAACCGAGCTGCCCGAGGTCCGTCAGAGCGTGGTCACCGTCCGCGAGGGCAACGGCGGCGAGAAGATGCTGGTCGCGTACGTCGTGCCCACCGCCGACGCCGTGATCGACACCGCGGCGCTGCGCGCCCACCTCGGTGTCCTGCTGCCCGAGTACATGGTCCCGGCCGCCTACCTCGGTATCGACACCCTCCCGCTCACCGCGAACGGCAAGGTCGACACCCGCGCCCTGCCCGCGCCCGACCTGGACGCCTTCGGCACGAGCGGCTACACCGCGCCGCGTACCCCGCTGGAGGAGCGCCTGGCCGCCATCTGGGCCGAGGTCCTGGGTCTGCCGCAGGTGGGTGTCGAGGACAGCTTCTTCGACCTCGGCGGCGACTCCATCCGCGCCGTCCGCCTCGTCGGCGCGCTCCGCGCCGCCGGCTACGACGTCTCCATCCGTGACGTCTTCCAGCAGCGCACCATCGCCGCCCTGGTCACCGCCCTGCCCGGCACCGGCACCGGCGAGTCACTGATCACCGCCGTCCAGCCCTTCGCCCAGATCGGCGAGGACGACCGCAACGCCCTCCCGGCCGACGTCGTCGACGCCTACCCGCTCTCCCAGATCCAGACCGGCATGCTCGTCGAGATGCTCGCGGCCGAGTCGCGGGACGTCTACCAGAACATCAACTCCTTCCGTCTGCCGGACTCGACGCCGTTCGACGCCGAGGCCTTCCGCCGCGCCGCCGACATCGTGGTGGCCCGGCACGACATCCTGCGCACCTCGATGCACCTGGAGGGCTACAGCCAGCCCCTCCAGCTCGTCCACGCAGAGGTCGAGATCCCGGTCGCGATCCACGACGTGCGCGGCCTGGCCGAGGCCGAGGTGACGGCGCTCACGCTCGCCTACGTCGAGCAGGAGCACCGGAACGGCTTCGAGCTGACCACCGCCCCGCTGCTGCGCATCTCGGTGCACGTCGAGTCCGACGATGCCTGGCGTCTGACGTTCAGTCACATCCACGCCATCACCGAGGGGTGGAGCTACCACACCCTCCTGATGGAGCTGCTCGCCTGCTACCGCAGCCTGCGGGACGGCCGGGAGCCGGCAGCCTACGAGGTGCCGTCCGTCCGTTACGCGGACTACATCGCCGCCGAGCAGGACGCCCTCGCCGACCCGGCGACCCAGGAGTTCTGGCAGGAGATCGTCGCCACCCACAGTCCGCTGGGGCTGCCGGACGGCTTCGCCGAGTCCGACCCGGACGCCGCCGCCGTGGACCGCAACCACGTCCACGTTCCGTTCGCGGACCTGGAGGACGGCCTGCGCAAGCTGGCCGCCGAGGCGAAGAGCTCGATCAAGAACGTGCTGCTCGCCGCGCACCTCAGGGTGATGTCCTCGCTCACCGCGGACGAGGCTTTCCACACCGGCGTGGTCTACCACGGCCGGCTAGAGGCCCCGGGCGCCGACCGGGTGCTGGGCATGCACCTCAACACCCTGCCGTTCCCCACCACCCGGGGCTCGAAGACCTGGCGTGAACTGGTCCAGCGGACCCATGCGACGGAGACGGCCATCTGGTCCCACCGCCGCTACCCCCTGCCCGCCATCCAGCGCGCCGCCGGCGGCAACCGCGATCTGCTGAACGTCCTCTTCGAGTACCTCGACTTCCACCTCGTCGACAAGGCTTCGGTCGACGTCGAGGGCACGATGGTCGACGGCACGACCGAGTTCGGCTTCAGCATCATCACGGTCGGCGGCAAGCTCGACCTCGCGGGTGCGACCAGTGTGATCAGCCTGGCGAACCTGGAGCGCCTGGGCGCCATGTACCGGCTGGTGCTGGAGGCGATGGCCGCCGACCCGGACGGGGACGCGACCGCCGCCTACCTGCCCGAGGCCGAGCGCGCCCAGCTCACGGCCTG
>NZ_JBFAJO010000174.1:0-4865 GCF_040655255.1 Kitasatospora sp. NPDC050463 | reverse complement strand
TACAGTTGACACATAGCGGCGATGGTCGTCACCAAGATCACCGATGCTACGAGTGAGTGCATTCGGTCCTGGCCCACTCCGGCTTCTCAGGTCGGCGGTTCCAGAAAGGCGGGCGCCGTTGCTCGCTGACTGGGCGGCCGTCCGAGAACGACGGACGTGTCCTCGACCGAATGCACTCACTCGTAGCATCGGTGATCTTGGTGACGACCATCGCCGCTATGTGTCAACTGTAGGCGGCTGTTGCAACACTGCGACTCCTTGAGCTACATGTCACTTGGGATGCCCGCTGACCTGCGCTGGTGTCAGTTCTGTTCCGCGCTAGGGCATCCGGACTGCTGAGCCTTCTTGGCACCTGGGTACACGATCGCGACACGGGCACCGGCCGCCGCCGTCGCACACCCTCCGAGCGTTCCCTGCGCAGTCGCGCCGCCTTACCCATCGCCACTCCTCGTGTTGCTTTGGCTACTCGGAGGAATTTTGGGGGCGGGGACTGACAGTCCAGGTCCGCCTCCACGGTCGAACGTGCCGTCGTCGCGCACGGCGGCCCTCCTCTTTCGCGTCGGTGAGGGTGGAGCGGGTCAGGCGGCCGGGCGGCCCAGACGGCGCCGGGGCGTGCGGGCCGTCAGTCGCAGCAGGTCGTGCAGGGGGAAGCCGTGCTCGGCCCACTGGCGGAGCCGGTCGCGGTCGACCCAGTGCACGTGGTGCTTGTCGCCCCACGCCTTGGCGTCGCGGGTGAAGGAGCCGTTGGTGACCACGACCGCGATGTCGGCACCGTGCGCGGGGCCTGCGGTGCCCTTGACCTGGTACATCACCTGGGAGCCAACCTTCGCGCCAACCCTGGTGTGCTTGGCCTGGAGCACGATCCGGCCCAGGGCGGGGTGCTGGCCGATCACGTCGGCCGCCTGGTCGCCCTGCCGGCCGACCTGCCGTGCGCTCCAGCCGTCCCGGATCAGCAGGTCCCGGAGCGCGAACTCGAAGTTCTGGTCGCTGAGGGCGTCGATGCCGGTGAGGCTGAGCCGCATCGTCGCCAGCCGCCCGGCGCGCGCCCGGTCCGTGGCCCGCCTGCGTACCCACCAGGCCGCCGCGCCGAGGGCGACCGTGCCCGCGAGGACGGCGAGGACGGGCCAGTTGCGTGCCGCGGCCCGGGCGGCGGCTTCGGCTGCCCGGGTTAGCCAAACGAGAACAGCGAGGGCGACCGCCGAGGCCGCGAGGATTTCGGTGGTGCCGCGCGGCCGGCGCAGTCGGCGCCGCCTGCGGGCCATCAGTGCGCTGCGGGGGCGGAAACTGCGGGCGCGGGTGTGGTCGGAGTGGTCGTGTCGGTGTCGCTGAAGCCGACGAAGTGCCCCCATAGCCACACCAGCGCGCAGATTCCGGCGATCGTCCATCCGCTCATCTTCTTGGCGCTCGGCCGCGGGTTGCGGCGGATGTGGCTGCGGACGACGTGGTATCCCTCGGGTACCGGCATCGGAGTCGTTCCCTCCCGTCGGCGGACCGCACCGTGCGGCCCGTCTGGTCATTGATGTACCAGTGGCCCACGACAGGAACTGATGGATCAGCAACAAGAGGCTCTCGCTCTGGGCGCGTTCCGGACGGCCTCGCGGGTGCGGGCGGCCGGCCCGCGCGCCCCCGCGGAACAGCCCTGACCTTGCGTGATCGAACGATCCCGTAGTGCGATCGCCTGGGGGCCGCGCGGGAGATCGAAGTCGCCCGGGCTGGAGAGGGGGGCAGCTGGCCTGCCCGGATGCTGCCGGCCGGCCGGCCCGGCGTAACTGGTCATGAGTATGGCGGGAACTGGCGGCGTACGCCGGTGGTACGGGCCGGGGTGATCGCATCGGGATCCGCCGGTGTCCGGGGTCGGCGGGGAGGATGATGGGCAGCAGCCGCCGGTGGGCTGACCGCGGACGTGGACGAGTCGCGGCTGACGGTGATCGCCGTGTAGGAGGCGGTCACCGGCGGGCAGGGCACGCAGAGCTGGTTCGAGACGGTGCGGTGGGCGGTCCGGTTTATGCGAGCCGCGCTGCGGAGGTGGTCACGACAGGCGGCGTCCCGGTCCATTACGGAGTCCACCGGCCTGGCGCGCTGACCAAATCCATTTCCGGGTCAAGCCGGTGGGTCCCGTAGGTGGATCAACGGCGCCGCAGTTCACCGCGCATGATCCCAGCGGTGAAGGCGTCGTATTCTGCGTCGTCGAAGAGGTGAGGGGGCTTGTGGGGGTTCTCGGAGTCGCGTAGGGCGACGAAGCCCTGGTCGAGGAAGGCCACCTCCACGCAGGTGGTCCCTCCGCTGCTGGCGGTCTGCCACTGGGCGTCGGCGAGCTGGCTCTCGATCCAGGCCGGGTCGAGGTCGTTCTTGTTCATGACATTTCCTTGGCGAGCGTGGTGAGGAAGGGCAGCGACGCCTTGGGTGAAAGGGCGTCGGACTTCAGGAGGTCACTGGTCGTGCGGTAGACCTCGACCGTCTCCGGCCGGTTGAGGTGCAACGATGTGCGCATCGACTCGATACACACGATGTCGCGCCCGGCGGAGAAGGACATGAGCATGAACGGACCGTCCATGCCCGCGTGCGCGCCCGCCGTGTAGGGCAGGACCTGGATGGTGATGTTCGGATTGGTGCGTGCCAGCTCGGCGAGGTGTGCGACCTGGGCGCGCATCACGCTGCGGTCGCCGACCTCCTGGCGGAGCAGGCCTTCGGTGAGGACGGCCCATATCTTCAACGGGGGCGTGCGCTCGAGCATGACCTTCTGGTGCTCCTGGCGCACGGTCATGAAGCCGTCGATGTCCGTGGTGGTTTTCCATGCCCGGCTTCCCTCGATGACGGCCCGTGCGTAGTCGGGGGTCTGCAGGAGGCCGTGGACCGCCAGGGGGTTGAAGGTGAACAGGCCGCTGGCGGTCTCGATCTGGGTGAGGTAGTCGCCCAGCGGGTCGTCGACGATGTCTTCGTACTGCTGCCACCAGTCGGGCTCGCCGGCCTTGCGTACCAGGTCCCGTAGTTCCTGGCGCACGGCTTCGTCGGTGACGCCGAACACCTCGAAGAAGTGGGGCAGCTGTTGGACGGTCACCCCTTGGGTGCCCTTTTCGATCTTGCTGACCGTTGACAGTGCTCGGTACCCGAGGCGGGTGGCCGCCTCTTCCTGGGTCCAGCCCAGCCCCTCACGCAGGCGCCTGAACTCGGAGCCCAGGCGTCGGCGACGCGGTGTCGGATCTACAGACATGACCACCTCCTTCATCGTCAGGAAGCGTAGCGCCCAGGCCAGTTCTGGCATACGCCAGATGCCGGACAGGAAAGGTTTTCCTGTCCGATGGTATTGCCCAGTGGTGTCGCGGGGTCCATCATCGGAGCTCGACATGCGGAGGGTGCTCCGGCAAGTACGGAGCGCTACCTCGTTCGCTGTGCTTCACCCTGCCGATCGGAGGGGCCGATGCCTGCCATGGCGGTCCGCGCAATCCCGCAGTACCGGACGGTGCTGCCCGAGGTTCGCCCTGAAGCGATGGGCCCTGTGCGCGAGATCGTCCGCGCTCATCTGCGTCTGTGGCGCAAGAGCGAGCTGAGCGACCTCGCGGTCCTGGGCGTGACCGAGCTGCTGACCAACGTCCTCAAGCACGCCCCAGGAGACTGCGAGCTGCTGATGCGCGAGACGCCGGACGGGGTCTTCGTAGGTGTCACCGACTACGCCGACAGCCTGCCGACGCTGCAAGAGCCGTCGCCAGGCCAGACCGGAGGCTGGGGGCTGTTCCTGCTGGCCGACGTCGCCGACGAACTGGACGTGAAGCTGCTGCCGTACGGCAAGCAGGTCTGGTTCAGACTCGGCGCGGCCTGCGCCGAGGACCAGAGAGCGAGTGCCCCTCCGCGCTGACCATCCCTGCCCGGGCCGCGGTGCGGTCCGGATGGGCGACTCAGGGCACGACCTCGTTCAACGTCCCTTCGTCGACCAGGAGTCGCGCACATGAAGATCGTGACCGCCGTCCGTGCCGACATCCCGTCCTGGATGTCGCTGGCGGCAGACGTCGAGGAACTGTTCGGACCGCTGGTCGACGATCCGGGGTTCGAAGCCGCGCTGGTGCGCAACATTGAACGCGGGACCGCCCTGTGCGTACGTGCGGCAGAAGCGCCCTCCGGGTCGGCGCTCGCCGGCGGTCTCCTGTTCTCGGCCCGTCACCCGCACTACGAGATCACCTGGCTGGCCGTAGAAGGGAAGGCCAGGGGCCGGGGGATCGGCCGGCTCCTGGTGGACGCCGCGCTACGGGAGTTCACCTCGCCACCATGCATGGTCGAGGTCACAACCTTCGGGCCGGACCATCCCGGCTCGGGCGCCCGCCTCTTCTACGAGGGGCTGGGCTTCGAGCCGACCGCACAGCTCCTCGAGGGCGGCTCGCGCCAGGTGTACCGGCTGCAACTGCCACTCGCCTGAGCCCGGCACCTGCCCGACCGGACCGGCAAGCCCGACGGCCCGGCACGCACCAAGACCATCACTCAGTGTCATTAACGTATCGCGATCCGCTGATCATACGGGTGGACGGCAGAGGCCGGTCCCGCAGCTGTCCGCGGTTGGGGAGGGTGTCGTGAGCAACAGCAGATCCCGAGAACATCCCGATTCACCGGTGGTGATCCTCGGCGGTGGTCCCTGCGGCCTGGCGTGCGCGTACGAGCTCCAACGGCTCGGTCACCGCGACTGGCTGTTACTCGAGGCGGCGCCCGGGGTCGGGGGGCTCGGCTCCTCCGTGGTCGACGAGGCCGGCTTCACCTGGGACCTGGGCGGTCACGTCGTGTTCTCTAAGTGGTTGGCTCCGGAAGTCCTTCGGGGGTTGATCACGTTGCCAGGGCGACGGAGGATTCTTCCTGGTGATCGGCGGTGTGCCGGTCGAGCC
>NZ_JBFAJO010000173.1:0-5246 GCF_040655255.1 Kitasatospora sp. NPDC050463 | reverse complement strand
CAGCGGCTCCAACGCAGGACCGCGACGACGCACTGGCACATCCGAAGAATCACTCACGCAAGATCTAACGACGGATCTCCGGCGCAGGACACTAGAAAAGGCCCTGCGGATCCGCCGCGATGTCCAGCTGCCGGCCTTCGAGCGGATCGGCGACACCCGCGCCATCGCGGTTACCTGGGGATGGATCGCGGATGTCCTGCAGCAGCGCGGTGAGGTGGAGGAGGCCCTGCGGATCCACCACGAGATCCAACTGCCGGCCTTCGAGCAGATCGGCGACACCCGCTCCACCGCCATCACTTGGGGGCAGATCGCGAACATCCTGGAGCGGCGGGGTGAGGTGGAGGAGGCCCTGCGGATCCGCCGCGATGTCCAGCTGCCGGCCTTCGAGCAGATCGGCGACACCCGCTCCACCGCGGTCACCTGGGGGCAGATCGCGGATGTCCTGGAGCGGCGCGGTGAGGTGGAGGAGGCCCTGCGGATCCGCCGCGAGGTCGAACTGCCGGAATACCAGCGGGTCGGTGACGCCCGCTCCACCACGGTCGTCTGGGGGCAGATCGCGGACATCCTGTGGCAGCGCGGAGAGCTCGACGAAGCCGTTGAGCTACAGCTGAAGCGCCTGGAAGTCAGTAAGCAGCTCGGCGACATCGACGGCATCGCAGGAGCGAACTTGGGCCTGGCCCAAGTCGACCTGGAGCGTGGGGACCGCCACGCAGCGGTGCCGAGGCTGGTCACCTCGTTCCGGCACTTCTTGGAACTGCAAAGGCCGGACGGTATCGCGGTCGCCGGGATCACTCTGGGGCAGGAGATGTTGGCCTTAGGTGCACGCGCTCAGGCCCGACAAGCACTCCAGGCGTGCCGGGCTGCTGCCGCTGTGATCGGCGCAGCAAACATCGTGTCCCTGGCTGACGAGCTGATGGACACCATCGGCGACGAAGACGACGAAGACGAGGAATCATGATCATCGAGTTTGTCGGCCCGGAAGCCGAAGCTGCCCGGAAGAGTATTGCGGCGGTCACCGCCGACTGGGGCCACCCCGCCGACACCACTGCGTCGACCGCAACGGTGACCGGCTCGGACACCAAGGGCCTCGACCCCGTGGCGGTGACGTCACTGCTCCTGTCCGTGCCCTCCGCCGTGCTTGCGGTCGCAGACATCACCGATCGGATCCGCAAGCGGCGCCGCGCCGGCGAACTCATCGAACGAGCCCGACAGCTGTCCACCGAGCAGGCGACGGCACGGCTCGTCCACGCGGACCACTCCGTCGACCTCGCCACCCTCACTCCCGACCAGCTCCTGGACCTCGTCGCCGACGAACCCCCGGCAGGCTGAATTCCAGGAACCGACAGCCCGGGCCGCAACCGGCCCCGCAGCTTTCCCGCGGCCGTGCAGCGCCGCCAGGCCGAGGAGGGCTCGTCGGACGGTCGAGCGCCGAGGCACGCGGGAAAGGCGCACTGCGCGGGTACCCGGGCGTGTACCGGCCGCATACCGCGATGAGCCCGATCGGGTGACCGTGACGGCCGTCCGGCATGAAGGCAGGGCCTCTTGGTAGCTCAGTGGGTGTCTACACCAACGAGCTTTCCAGGAGGCCCTGTTGTCGTATCTCCACAGCATCGCGGAGGCGGGGTCCACTGCGGCCGCTCTCGCGTGTGACTGCCTGGCTCACAGGTTCGGGAACGCCGGCGACCAGGCGGTCCGCGAGCGCCGATACCCGTCCGACATGTCGGACGCCGAGTGGGTGGTGACCAGGCCGCTGCTGCCGGTGCCGGGCTGGCTTCGCGGCCGGGGCGGCCAGCCGGAGGCGTACTGCCACCGCGCGATACTCGACGCGATCCGCTACCTCGTCGACAACGGCACGAAGTGGCGGGCCATGCCGGCCGACTTCCCGCCGTGGGACCGGGTCTACGCGTTCTTCCGCCGCTGGCGCGACCACGGGCTGGTCCGGGAGTTCCACGACCGGCTCCGCCGCAAGGTCCGCGAGCAGGCCGGGCGGGATCCGGAGCCGAGCGCGGGCGTGATCGACTCCCAGTCAGTCAAGGCGGATGCCGTCGTCGGCCGTGACAGCCGCGGTTTCGACGGCGGCAAGCTGATCAACGGCCGCAAACGGCACGCTGTGGTCGACACCCTCGGCCTGCTGCTGGGGGTGATGGTCACCGCCGCGGACATCGGCGACCGCGCCGCCGGGCAGGTCCTGCTCGCCCAGGTGGCTGCCGCGCACCACCGGCTGGCGTTGGTCTGGGCCGACGGCGGCTACACGGGCAGCCTCGTCGAGTACGGCCTGGCCGTCCTCGCCCTGGTCCTGGCCATCGTCAAGCGCAGTGACGACATGCGCGGCTTCGTCGTGCTGCCCAAGCGGTGGATCGTGGAGCGGTTCTTCGCCCACCTGATGCGCAGCCGCCGCCTCGCGCGGGACTTCGAACGGTCCACCGGCAGCGCGGAGGCGATGGTCTACTGGTCGATGATCCTGCTCATGACCCGCCGCCTTGCCCGGCCACGGCCTTCGTGAGCGTGAACCGGCCCGGCGCCGGCTCGGCTAGCCACCCGCGCGCGGTCAGCCGCTTCGCCTTCGACCGCAACGCCTCGATCTTCGCGGGCACCGGTTCCAGGCCGAAGCAGTCGGCCATCTCCTGGCAGGTCAGCGGGCCTTGACCGAGCCGGACTCGGTCCGCGAGAGCCTGCACGATGCGCTGGTAGTCCGCCGACAGTGCCGACCGGGCCAGACCCGCACGCCATATTGGCACCACCGACTTCGGCTTCGCCGCCTGCGAAGACGCAGGAAGCGCGGGCGGTTCACCACGATCCGACGAATCCTCGGCGGCATCCGGGCCGGCGGTGTCTCCTTCGCCCGGGGACAGCACCTCGCCGACGCGTGAACGGGCGATGACCCACTCGTTCCACTCCCGCTCGGCCACGACCAGCTCGGCCTGGATACGGTCCATCTCCTCCCGCAGCGCGTCCACACGACGGCGAGCGGTCAGCTCACGCTGTTCCAGCAGCCCCACGACCGACGGCATCCCCGACCTCCAGCAAGAGCGACGACACGACAGGTCACCACTCCCCGAGACTGCCGACCCCATGCCTGAACAGCGGAAACGCAGCACTCAAGCCCGGAAAGACAACAGCCACTTACAGGTATCCGGGGGTTCGTCAGGCCTGTACGGCACATCAGCGACGGGCGTGCTCGGAGTCCTGCAACCGCGGCGGCCAGAACGGGGCCGCCGACCAGGGCGCCCGGGTGCTCTGGCTGGACGCCACCACCGGCCGCACCGACCTGCTGGTCCGCGAACGCCCGGCCGGGTCCTGCTGACCGAAGAGCAAGGGCACTCCTACACCGCCGCCTCCGGCCGCGGGTCCGCCTCGGCGGCGGTGTAGGAGGAGGCGAAGGTGAAGGCACGCGGGGACGGCCCGTTCTCCTGCAGCTCGGCCAGCCGCTCCAACGCCTCACCGACCGTGGGCCGGTGACCTGCGGGGACCCACCAGAGCACCATGTGCGCCTCGACGTGCCGGTGGAACCAGTCCCGCCGACGCCGCATCACCTCCAGGTGCCCACTGCGGTAGGCGAAGTCCCACAGGGCTTCCTGGCTCTCCCACACCGACAGGTTGACGATGACGTTCTCCCCCGCGGGCCGCAGGCTGGTGGCGTCGTTCTCCCCCTCCTCGGCGAGCCGCCAGACGAAGCCGGGCGTACGGTCGGCGGCCTCGTTGACCGGGTCGAGCATCTCGACGAACGGGGCGATCCGGGGGTCGTCGAGGGGGTACCGGAGGGTGCCGATGTTGAGCTGGGCCAGGTGGGCGCCGGGCGCGGATGCGGTCATGGCCTCATCCCAGCACGGCGCACTTTTCTATGTCAATGATTATTGTTTTTAGAAGGCTCGACCACCACGCAGCACTCTCCCGGCCGGGCGTCCATCCGGGCGCAGACGGGACCGTCCGCGCCGATCAGCCCTTCCAGCAGCGCGAGGTTCATGCCGCACACCAGCGGCGGGAAGCGTTCGGAGACGGCGTGGAAGGGGCAGTTGCGCATCCGCACCACCTCGTGACCCTCCTCCGCGCCCTCCCGGTGCGGCTCGTACCCCCGCGCCGCCAGCACCTCCATCGCCTCGTCGAGTCCGCCACAGGCGTCCCCCGAACCGCGCAGTCCCTCCCCCCGGCGGCGCGCGGCCGCGTACAGTCCGGCGTCCAGCCCGGCCTGTTCGGCGGCCTCGGCCAGCAGCTCGGCGAGGGTGCGGTAGTCCCGGGCGGGCAGCGACACCGCATGCTCGCCCGGGGCCCGCGTGTACACCTTGGCGGGCCGGCCCGCCCCCGGCCCCGAACGGCCCGTCAGCCGGCGGCTGCCGCTCTCCAGCAGTCCGGCCTCGGCCAGTTTGTCCAGGTGGTGCGCGGCGAGCGTGCGCGCCACCCCGGTCGCCTCGGCGGCCTCGTTGCGGCCGACCTCACGGCCCTGCGCCACCACGTACTCGTACAGGCGTCGTCGCACCGGGTCCTGCAACACCGCGATCGCATCGATATCCTTCACCCCGCCATTCTAGGAACAACGCAGGTTGGAGATAGAAAGCCACCGGGCCGGACGGGTCACCCCAGGCGCCGGGCCAGCTGCGGGTAGTGCCGGACCAGTCCGTCCCGATCGAACGCCAGCTCACTGGCGAAGTCCTCTGAGGCGTACCGGACCACCCCGGCCCCCAAGTGGGTGTACCGCTGCCGGGACGGCCGAACGGCCAGGTCCGGCACGGAGACCCAGGCCATCAGGAAGTCCTCCACGCCCCCGGCCCGGTGCAGGCCGTGGCGCAGCACCGGCATGGTGTTGGTGAGCGGCGACAGCCCCAGGTCGCAGTCCAGGGCGCCGGCCAGCTCGGGCAGGTCCCGGCCGTCGGCCGTCCACCGGCCGCCCTCGGACCGACGCAGGTCCAGCTCCCGCGTGCCGTCGGCCGTGTCGGCGGTGACCGACAGCCGGCGGGTGACGTAACCGGCGTCGGTCTCCAGCCGATAGGTGAGCCAGTACGGCTCCGGGACGGTGCCGACCACCCGCCCGCGCGCGGTCAGCCGGTCGGCACCGAGCTCCACCCAGGCGGTCTCGTATCCCTGACTCGCGGTCACTTCCCAGCTCGGTACGGTCATGCCCGCCACCGTAGTACGAGCCCCCGCCCCAACACCGAACGGCTACTGAACTTGATTGGGTGATGTCGGGGCTGTTCGCCTGACGGTGGGGCTGTGGATCCGGTAGCCCTGGGGTATGAGGTACGCGCAGGGCG
>NZ_JBFAJO010000172.1:0-5437 GCF_040655255.1 Kitasatospora sp. NPDC050463 | reverse complement strand
ATGACGGCTTCGGTGCGCAGGGGGTTGATCTCGGAGACGGCGCCGACGAGCGTGGTCTTGCCGACACCGAAGCCGCCGGCGACGACGATCTTCGCGGAGGTGGTGGCGCGGGTGGGGGCGGCCGCGTTAGAGCTTGCGAAGTCCACTGAGGACCCTTTCGAGCAGCGTGACGTCGGGCTGGTTTCCGGATTCGCCGCCGGAAGCGGGCTGGTGGATGGCGACCAGGCCGGCCTCGGCCAGGTCGGCCACGAGGATGCGGGCCACCCCCAGGGGAAGGGAGAGCAACGCCGACACCTCGGCGACGGACTTGACCTCGGTGCACAGGGTGCAGATCCGCTGGTGCTCGGGGAGCAGGGTGGCCAGGCGCTGCGGGTCGACGTTGGCCGAGACGAGCGCCTCGAGCGCCAGCTCGTAGCGCGGCCGGGTCCGTCCGCCGGTCATCGCGAACGGCCGGATCAGCGGGCCCGAGTCGAAGTCGTCCTCGAACTCCTCGACGTACCCGGGCTGCTGGGCCGGCACGTGGCCGGGGCCCGCGCCGTGCCGGCCGGGCTGCGGTTCCGGGGCGGAGTGCCGGCCGGGCAGGTGGCCGGTCGTCCCTCCCGGTGCCGGGTAGCCGGCCGGGGGTGCGTCGTACGAGGGCTGCCGGTCGTACTGGCCGTACTGCTGTTGTTGCTGCTGCTGCGGCGGGTACGGCTGGCCGTACTGCTGCTGGCCGTACTGGCCGTGCTGGCCGTACTCCTGACCGTGGCCGACGACGCCGGGTGCTCCGAAGGCGTCATGGCCCGTGCCAGGGTACGGAACGCCGTACTGGCCGCTGCGGTCGTCGGGCGGTGTCACGGTTCCTCTCCTCACAAGGTGCGGCGGTGCGGTGCGAGCTCTGGCACAGGTCCGGAGCCGGTGGTGCGAAGGCCGTACAACGTCCGAACCCGAGCCCGCCGAAGCGGGCCCGGGACGGGCGTGGAGGTGCTTCGAATACCAGGACGGTATCCGACGAACCGTCAGTGCAGGAGACTGCCCTGAAGTTCTGCGCGGAGCGCGGGGGTGAGGACGGCGCCGGCGCGGTCGACGAGCAGTGCCATTTCGTAGCCGACGAGACCGATGTCGGAGTCGGGGGACGCCAGGACGGCGAGGGAGGAGCCGTCACTGACGGCCATCAGGAAGAGGAAACCGCGCTCCATCTCGACAACGGTCTGGTTGACCTCGCCGCCCTCGAAGATCCGGCTGGCGCCGGACGTGAGGGAGGTGAGGCCGGAGGCGACGGCGGCGAGCTGGTCGGCGCGGTCGCGGGGGAAACCTTCGGACATGCACAGCAGGAGGCCGTCGGCGGAGACCACCACCGTGTGCGACACCCCGGGGGTGTTGTCCACGAAATTGGTGATCAGCCAGTTCAGGTTCTGTGCGGCCTGGCTCATCTGACTCAACTCAACGCTCCTGGTGGTTCGAGCCGCCGAAGAGATCGGTGCTGCGGTTCTGCTGTCCGTTGCCGGACGGGTCTACCTGATCGGGGTCGATCCGGAAGCTTCCGGTGCTGCCGGCGCTGCGGCCCTGCTCCACACCGCGGCGCAGGTTGGTGAGCCGGCCACGGACCTCCTCGGGGCTGCGGGAGACCTGCGGCCCGTCCTGCGGAGTGGGCTTGGCGTTGCCGGCCACCAGGTTCTGCTTGGGCACCCGCCGGGGCAGGCCGGAGGGGGTGGTCCCGCCGGAGGCGGGCTCGCGCAGCTGCTCGGCGCGCTGCCAGGCACCGTCGTTGGGCGACTGCCAGGCGGCGCTGGTCGGGCCGGTCGGTCCGGTGGGACCGTAGCCGCCCAGCGCGGACACCTCGTGTCCGCGCGGTTCGGTGGGCGCCGAGGTGTCCTTGGCGCCGGTGAACCAGTTCGGGGTCTCGCCGGAGTCCTGGCCGCCGCCCTGCTGCGGTGCGGCGGCCGGGCCGCCACCGGCCAACTGCTGGCCGGGGCGGCGCTGCGGCAGCCCGGACGGCAGGGTGGCGGTCGTCTCGGCGGCGGGCAGCGCCGGCGGCTCCGGGCTGTACGGGTGGCCGGCCGGGGCCTCCTCGGCCCCGTACTGCTCGTCGGCGTAGCCGGACTGGTCGTAGCCCTGGTACTGGCCGTACTGGTCGTCCTGGCCCTGGTTCTGGCCCTGGCCGTACTGGTCCTGGCCCTGACCCTGGCCGTACTGGTCGTCCCCGTAGCCCTGCTGCGGGAACCGGCCGTAGGCGTCCTGACCGTAGTCGTTCTGCCCGTACCCGGCTCCGGCGTACCCGTCCTGGGCGTACTGGGCGTCCTGGCCGTAGCCGTACTGCTCGTCGGCGTAGCCGGACTGGTCGTAGCCCTGCTGGGCGTACTGGCCGTCCTGGCCGTAGCCGTCGTCGTTGCGCCGGCCGTACGCCGGGTACTCGTCCTCGACCTCGGCGTCGACCACCGGCTGCTCGGAGGCACCGTGCGGGCCGGCCTCCAGGGCCGCGCGGCGGACCTGGTCGAGCCGCTGCGAGCGCTGGACGGCCTCCAGGGCCGGGCTGAAGCCGCTGGAGCCGGCGCTGCCGTTGCCGGTGAGGTGGTCGTCGAAGCCCAGTTCGGCGGCGCTGCGCGGCTGGTTCTGGACCTCGGCGGCCCAGTCGGCCGCGGACGGCTCCTGCTCGGCGAAGATCCGGGAGACGGTGAACTGCTCCTCCGGCTCCGGAGCCGCGCCCATCTGGGTCAGGAACGGCGGGAGCATGACCAGCGAGGTGGTGCCCGCGGACTCGCCGGAGGGGCGGAGCTGGACGCGGACGTCGTGCCGCTGGGAGAGCCGGCCGACCACGAAGAGGCCCATGCGGCGGGAGATGGTGGCGTCGACCGTGGGCGGCTCGGCCAGCTTCTCGTTGATCTCGGCGAAGTCCTCGGCGGTGAGGCCGATGCCCTTGTCGTGGATCTCGACCAGCACCCGGCCGTCCGGCAGGCGGGTGGCGTTGACCAGCACCCGGGTCTGCGGGCTGGAGAACGACGTGGCGTTCTCCAGCAACTCGGCGAGCAGGTGGACGAGGTCGGTCACGGCGGCGCCGACGACCTCGGCCTCGGGGATGCCGGAGAGCTCGACGCGCTCGTACTGCTCCACCTCGGACGCGGCGGCGCGGAGCACGTCGACCAGCGGGACCGGGGTGTTCCAGCGGCGGCCGGCCTCCTCGCCCGCGAGGACGAGCAGGTTCTCACCGTTGCGGCGCATACGGGTCGCGAGGTGGTCCAGCTTGAAGAGGTTCTCCAGCTGGTCCGGGTCGGCCTCGTTGTTCTCCAGGTCGGTGATCAGCGCCAGCTGGCGCTGGATCAGGCTCTGGCTGCGGCGCGACAGGTTGGTGAAGATCGCGTTGACGTTCCCTCGCAGCAGGGCCTGCTCGGCGGCCAGGGAGACCGCCTGCCGGTGGACCTGGTCGAAGGCCCGGGCGACCTCGCCGATCTCGTCCTTGCCGTGCAGCGGGATCTGGCTGACCGAGGTGTCCACCCGGTCCGGGTCGGTCTTGGAGAGCTTCTCGACGAGGTCCGGCAGGCGGTGGTCGGCGATCTCCAGGGCGGCGTTGCGCAGGGTGCGCATGCCCAGGATCATCGAGCGGGCCACGTAGCCGGTGAGGACGCCGGCGAGGACCAGCGCGGCGAGCACGATCGCCGAGTTGAGGATGGCGTCGTAGAGCGCGTTGTCGCGCAGCTCGGCGGCGTCGTGGAGGACGTCGTCCAGCAGCGCGACCTCGGTGGCGCGCAGGCTGGCGAGGTGGGTGTTGGAGGCCTGCTCCCAGTTCTCCTTGGTCAGACCGGCGTCCTTGGCCTCCTTGTAGGCGGCGTCGGCGGCGGCCTTGCCCTTGGACTGGCCCTCGGCGGCGGCCTGGGTGTAGGCGGCGCCGAGGCCCAGCAGGCCCGTCATGGTCGGCACGTTGCCGTTCGGCATCCGGTAGGCGGCGCGCTGGTCGGCGGCGGCCTGGGCGACCTGGGCGTCGGCGTACCGCTTGGCGTCCTCGGGGGCGCTGCCGGTGTTGAACTCGGAGAGCGAGACCTGCTCCAGCTTCTGGGAGACCAGGAGCTGCTGGATCAGGTCGGTGTTCTCGTACCGGGTGGTGGACTGGGCCGAGATGCCGACCAGCAGGTGGAGCATCAGCGCGCGCTGGGTGGAGGCCGAGGCCTTGGCCAGCGACATGGCGTAGATCGCGCGGCCCTTGCTGGTGATGTTGCTGCTGCCGAGGCCGACCGAGTTGTCGTAGGCCAGCAGCGGCGCGATCATCGTCGAGTAGGCGGACTGGGTCGCGGTCGCGAACAGGTCCGGCCGGTAGGCGGCTTCGCGCAGGTGCGGCAGGAAGCCCACCATGCTCTGGAAGGCCGCGTGACGGTGGGGCAGCTCGGCGGACTTGTCGCTGGCCTCGTAGGCCGCGTCGTACGCCTTGAGCGCCGCGTCGGTGGTGGCGCGGGTCTTGGCGACGTCGCCGTTCGGGTCCTGGCCGGTCAGCAGGGGGCTGAGCGTCTTGTCGCGCTCGTTCTCCAGCGCCTCGGCGAGCTCGGTGGCCGCCTTGGCGAGGCGGGCGGTCTTCTCGGCGTGCGAGGCCTTGACGTAGCCGTCGACCGAGGTGTTGACGCGCAGGCCGCCGAAGATCAGGCCGATGATGACCGGGATCATCAGGATGGCTATCAGACGGGCCGGCACGCGCCAGTTGCGGGGCCGGAGGAAGTCGTACCGGCTGCCGCCCTTGCCGCCGCTCCCGTCGTCCGCGGAGCCACTGCCGCGGCGCTCCTGGGAGGCGGCCGGGGGCTTCGGGGTTGGCGCCGGGGGGCGCTCCTCGACCGGCGTGAACGCGGAGAATCCGGCCGGGTCCGTTGCGTTACCGTTCGGCTCGCTCTGGCGGGGCTCGGAGCGCCGCTGCGGGGCGACCTGCTGCTTACGCCTCACTCGACAACAACCTCTCGGCCGATTGGCGGCCATGGATCAATCCAGCGCTACCCCTGGCAGCGACCCGCTGCTGGGTGGGACTGCCGTAATGGATTTAGGGGTAGCTGGAATTTCAGCACGTGCAGGGATGGGGGACAAACAGGTGTCGATGACGGCCCACTGCGGAATAATCCGGACATTCGCCGACATCGTGGAACAAAACCGTGGTCTTCTGGCGCTGAGCGATGCTAAATCGCTACACATGGTCACTGTTGATCACAAAATGCCTACCGAACTGTTATCCGCCGCTTATGTGGGGGTCTTGCGTGGGCCGCCTGGACGACACCCCGTCTGCGCAGGTGCCCCGGCGCCCGACCGCGAGGGTGGGGCGCCGGGGCTGCCGACCTGCGGCGCTTTCTGTTCGCGCGCTCGCCTCCGGTGCTGCTCGGCGCGTGTGCTCTCCTACCGCAGGCGGGCGAGGAGGGCGTGTTCGACGAGGGTGATGAGGGCGCTCTTGGCGCTGTCGCGTCGTCGGGCGTCGAGGGTGATGACGGGGGTG
>NZ_JBFAJO010000171.1:0-5502 GCF_040655255.1 Kitasatospora sp. NPDC050463 | reverse complement strand
TTTACCGACCGCAGGAGCTCGTGAACCGGCTCTGAACTGCGACGATACATAGACTACATGTTCGCGACGGTGAGTTGGGGGCGTTGTTGTCGCTCGCTCGCGTGGTCGTCGTGTCGCGAGCGGACACGTGGTTGGCGAGGCGTCGTGGCGCGAGGCGCCTGGGGCCGCATCCTCGTTGAAATTCAGTCGTCCAGGGGGCGTGGGGGCCGAGAGGATACGGCCATGAGTAGCGATCTCTTGTGTGACCGGGCCCGGGAGCTTTGGGTAGAGCTGGCGGTGGAGCCGGTGGAGTTCTCCTCCTCGGACGGGGCGAACGTCGTGGTCTCTCCTGGCTCGCGGTTGTGTCCGCCGTTGTGGACGGGGATTGTGGTCCTCGGCGACGCCGGCATCGTCACCGTGCCGAGCGTGCAGGTCGCCAAACTGCTGGCAGGCGCTTCAATCAAGTTGTCCGGTGAAGAACTCGTCGACGAGGACCGCTTGCGTGAGGTGTTGCCGGTCCTCGACGTACTTGGTCCTGCGGCCCTGTTCTATCTCGACCGCGTCGACTTCCTGTCGACGCAAGGAGCCGCCGCTGTCGAGGAGGTGGTGTGCGGCGATGATGGGCTGGCCATACTTCTGGTTCGTGCTGGTGAAGAGGACGCCGGGGAGAGCGGCTTGGAGGACATCACCTCTCCCGCATTCGTCCTCCGCGAGGGTGACGACGTGGTTGCCGCGGCGGGCTATCAAGTCTGGCCGCAGTCGGTGGCTCACCTGAGTGTGCTGGTTGCGCCGGGGCATCGAGGCCGAGGGTTGGCGCGGGTCGTGGCGTCTGCAGCGGTGGCGCATGCACTTGACGCCGGGCTGCTTCCGCAATGGCGAGCACGGCCGCATCCGTCAAAGCGTGTGGCACTCGCGCTCGGTTTCCGGCAGCTGGGTTTTCAGCTCAGCGTCCGCCTCGGCGACGCGGTCTCACCGGCCTTGGCCGGTGAGACCGCTGTCTGAATTCGACCGAGGTGACTCAGCGCACCGTTGAGTCGGCGATGCGGGCTTCGAGGTCGGCAACGCGCCGGTCTTGGAAGCGCAGGTTGGAGCGGGCGGCCTTGAGCCGCTCGTCGAGGGTGCGGTTGTCGGTGGTGAGCTGACGGACGCGCTGCTTGAGGGTGGTGTTCTCGGTGGTGATCCGTTGGATGGCTTCCTCGGTCCATTCGGCCTGCAAGTCGCGTATCTGGCCGAGGAGTTCGCCGGTTCTGGTGCGCTGGGCGAGGATCTCGG
Organism: Kitasatospora sp. NPDC050463; assembly: GCF_040655255.1. Classification (NCBI taxonomy): domain Bacteria; kingdom Bacillati; phylum Actinomycetota; class Actinomycetes; order Kitasatosporales; family Streptomycetaceae; genus Kitasatospora; species Kitasatospora sp. NPDC050463. The sequence goes on along the minus strand of NZ_JBFAJO010000171.1, from coordinate 4,251 downwards.
CGTGGGCGGCCTTGAGGGCTTCCTCGGCGTTCAGGGCACGTTCGCGCCAGGTCGCCTCGCGTTCGTCGTCCTGCTCGGCGAGGGTGCGGGACCGGCGTTCGCCAGCCTGGTCCATCGCGCTGGCGACTGCGGCTCTGGCCTCGGCGTTGTCGTAGAGGAAGGTGCGGGAGACGTCCGCTCGGCGGGCGACGGCGGCGACGCTGATCTGGGCTTTCTCGCGGCAGAGCCGGGCGAGGGCCTGGTGGACGCGATCGAGGGAGGCTTCGGTCTTGCGGCGGCGGGCAGCCAGGGCCGCCGCGGTGCGGGGGTCGGGAACGGTGGCGGTGTTCATGCAGCTTCCTGTTTCGGGTCGTCGCCGTCTGCTGTGCACGTATCGCTGTACTCGCCCTGGTCGTTGCTGCCTGCGCCGGCCAGGTCGGCGGCGCGGAAGGCGGTGGACCACACCCGGTGGAAGTAGTCCTGGGGTTTGCGCAGGTCCAGGGCGAGGGCGTCGTCAAGGAGGCCGAGGCCGGCGAGAGCCTTCTCCAGGCCGTCGATGGCACGAGCGGTGGGCTCGAAGTAGTGGTGAAGGTAATCGGCGGTGGCGTCGTCGGGGGCGCCTTCGGCCAGTAGCCGCCACTGCTCGCGCTTGCGCCTCCAGTAGAGGAGGTCGGCGCCGGAGAGGACAAACTTGTCGCAATTGTGGCAGTCGAGGTTCCAGGGGCAGGCGCCGCCGTCGACGACGGGCTGGAAGGTGCAGAAGCCGCCCTCGGCGGGGGTGCTGCGGCGGGACAGGTCGATCGCGAGGGATTGGGCGTGCTCGCGGGTGAGCGGGGTGGTCGGCTCGGTGAGGAGTTCTCCGGGGCTGGCGGTGCCGGGGCCGGTGACCCAGACGTGCTGGAGGACGTCTTCCAAGTCGGACTGGGTCAGGTGGATGTAGTGCTCGGCCATCCGCTCGGAGACGTGGCCGAGGTAGCGGCGGACGTGAGTCAGGGTCGCGCCGGCCCGCAGCAGGCTGGTGGCCAGACTGTGCCGGGCCTGATGGGGGACCCACCGGCCGATGTCGAGCTCGTCGATCCAGAGTTTGAAGCCCTTGTGGAACCACTTGTAGGACAGCGGAGTGCGTCCGTTGCGGTTGCGCTGGTTGGTCGGGAACAGCGCCATCTGGGCACGTTCCTCGGCGGTGGGCGGCCGGTTGTTCCGGGTCTCGAACAGGGCGAGGGTCTTGCGCTGGCGGTCCTGCAGGAGCTGATGGACCCGTTCGGGGATCCGAAGGGCCTGGTCGTAGTTGCCGACCTTGGTCTGGTCGTGCCAGAGCATGGGGAGCCCGCCGTAACGGCCGAGGCAGTCCAGGCGGAGTTTCAGGATCTCGCTGCAGCGGCGGCCGGTGACGATGATCGTCTCCCAGGCGTCCCGCAGGCCGCGGTCGAGGGGGTCGTAGGTCTCCGCGAGCCTGCTCAGATTGCTCTCCTCGGCGAGCGCGCGGGCGACCTCGTCGGCGAACGGCGGCCGAGCACGGCTGATCATCCGCCCCGGGGCGGGCATGGCGGCGATGAAGGATCGGTCCAGGCCGAGGCGTTCTGCCTCTCCCGATTCCAGTGCCCCGCGCAGGAGCCGCCGGGTGCGGTGGAAGACGCGCTGCCGGGTGTTGGCGGTCACGATCGACGGCTTGCCGTGGACGCCTCTGGCCGCGAGCGAGACGAGGCCGTCCCGCTCGCGTTGCCGCTGGTCGGCGACGAACTGGTGCATATGCTCGGCCGTCAACTCCCGTGGATCGTGCCCTCGCGCGGGAGCGTGGAGTTCGAAGAAGGTACTCAGCTCCAGCCCGGCTCGGCGCATGTCGTCGAAGGTGCCTCCGCTGCGGGGGCAGCTGGGAGAACGCAGGATCGCGGCCAGGTGGTCCCAGATCAGGTCGCGCAGCCATCGTTGGGAGACACCGGTGAGGTCGATGCGGATCGCGCGGCCAGTGAGCTTGCGGCCGAAGTGCTCGGTGAGGATGTAGCCGAGCTCGCGCGTCTCCTCCGGGGTCACATAGAGAGGGTGCAGGGCGCCCGCGATGGCCTGGGCGATGTAGACGCCCTCGCGGGTGACCGCCTTGCGCTGGTCCGCGTCGTCCCAGCCCACGTCGGTCAAGGAGCGCAGGCCGTGCGCGCGTGCGTAGTTCGCCAGCCGTTGCAGTGGCGCCAACTCCCAACGGCCGTGGGGTCGTCGGGTGTGCCAGAACATGCCCCACTGGATCTCGGCTCGCAGCAGCGGGTGCAGGCCCCGGAGGTTGACCTGCGCGGGCCTCAGCACAGCGGCGGCCGTCGTGCACCACCGGCGGAAGGCCGGCTCGTCCGTGTACTCGACCGGGGTGGGCCGGCCGGTGCGTTCGAAGCGGTTGCCCCACTGGCTGGGCAGCACCGCCCCTCCGGGGCGGTGCTGGTTGCGGTAGCTCCGGTCGTGGCGGAAGCACAGCCCCAGCGGTGAGTCCGCGAGGTCGGGGCAGACCTGGACCAGGCAGATTCCGTAACCGGGGGCTGTTTGCTGGTCGGCGAGCCAGCCGTCGAAGTCGGCGTCGGCGCCATGGCGGTCACGGTGGTGATACCACCGGAACTGATGGTGGTGGCAGAGGTCCAGGGTCAGGTGCCGGGCGGGCCGGTCGGGGCAGATCCGGCAGAGGCGTTCTTCCACCTCCTGGCCGGGGCCGGCGGGTGGTGCCGTGCGCAGGAAGGCCGCTCGTGACGTTCCGGCATCACGCTGACGGCGCCAGATCATCTCGTGGGCCGAGCACAGGTCGCCGTGGCCCATCGTGGTCCGTTCGCAGTCCGTGACCAGGCAGTTCCAGCGGTAGACGGGGTGACCGGGCGGGATCGTGACGAGGTCCGGGCGGAACAGCGGGTCGAAGGACGGCGCGTTGATCAGCGCGGTGAGGATCTCCAGGCGATCCCGGCCCGTGCGGGGGTCCTGCCGCGGCAGCGAGCTGACGGTCACTTGGCCTCACCCCAGACCGTGCGCAGGGCGGTATCGAAGGTGGGGTCGTGGACGTCGACGTGCCCGTAGACCTCGTCGACCGTGGCTGCCGAGGCCCAGCCGCCGGCGTCCCGGGCTATCAGCAGGTTGCCGTCAGCGGCGTCGAGGACCGCGGAGGTGAACGTGTGCCGGAAGGCGTGGGGTTTCACGAGCCCCAGACCGGCGCGCTTCCCGGCCCGGCCGAGCATTCGGCGGGCCCCGACCGGGGCCCAGGGCTGGCCGGTATCGGCACCGTGCAGCTGGACCAGGAGCATGCCGTGCCCGGCGCCGCGCGGGTACTCGGTCGTCATGTACTCGAAGTAGGAGTGCACCATCGCAGGGCTGACCCTCTTGATCAGCCCGCCGGTCACCGTGCCGTGCTCGACCCGCCAGGGGTGCTTGGTCTTGGCCTCGGCCCGGTTCGGGTTGCCCGGGCGGTGACAGACGTGCAGGTGCGGGCTGCGGCACTCGCCGCAGGCCGCGTTCTCCCGCAGGTGCAGATCAACCAGGTGCAGCCCGCAGAGCTCACCGATGCGAAGCCCGCCGTCGGCGAGCCAGGTCACCACCAGCCGGTCCCGGGCGGCGTTCACGGCCTCCAGCAGACTCTCCCGGGCGCCGTCGGGGAGCATCTTCGGGTGCCGACGGTGCGGGCCCTTCGGCGCGAGCGGGTTCGCCGGCATCGCCGACTTCACGTGACCGAGGAACGAGCGACGACGGTCCACCCGCGACGGCAGCCGGGTTCCGTCCAGCTTCTCGCCGAGCTCGATGCCGACACCCAGCGAGGCTTGGTGCAGGTAGAAGCCCTTCAGGCAGGACGCCGCGGCCGACAGCGCGGACCGACCATAGGGACGCTTGTCGACCCGCCACGGCTCGCCGAGCGGCATGCGGACCTCGGCGCCGACGATGCCCATGTACCGTTCCAGGTCCCGCAACTGGACCGTATCGAAGGACAGGCACTCACGCTCCAGCCATCGCAGGTGATCCACCAGCAGGTACGCGTACGTCCTCTGCGTCCCCGAGCCGTCATGGACGCGCAGGAACCGATCCGCCTCGGTGTGTTCCGTGCCCTCGGGCCACACGATCGTCCACGATCGCCGTCCGTCCTTCCGCTCGATCTGCTGGACCCTCAAGTCCCCGATCACCACGTGTCGTGCCACTCGTCCTCCGTACCGACTCCAGAACATGACGAACGTCCTGAACCCAGTCGGTAAACGAGCCCATGACGTCCACGCCACAGACTCGAACGGACATCACGAACAGCACAAATCACGGTCGGTAAAG
>NZ_JBFAJO010000170.1:0-5768 GCF_040655255.1 Kitasatospora sp. NPDC050463 | reverse complement strand
GTGGGTGAGCGTGCGGTGCTGGAGCACCGTGCGGTGGTCGTAGGTGCGGACCGGGACGAACTGGTCGCGGGGCTACGGGCGTTGGCCGTGGACGGCGGGATCTCGGGTTCCGGTGCGGGTGGGCGGCTTGCCTTCCTGTTCGCCGGGCAGGGGAGCCAGTGGGTCGGCATGGGTCGTGAACTGGCCGAGAACTTCCCGGTGTTCGCGAGCGCGTTGGACGAGATCTGCCAGGTGCTGGACCCGTTGGCGGGCCGGTCGCTGCGTGAGGTGATGTTCGAGGACGCCGAGGGTGTGCTGGGCGAGACGGGGCTGACGCAGCCGGCGTTGTTCGCCTTCGAGGTGGCGTTGTACCGGCTGCTGGAGTCGCTGGGGGTTCGCGCGGACGTGCTGGCCGGGCACTCGGTCGGTGAGATCGCCGCCGCACACGTCGCCGGGGTCTTCGATCTGGCCGACGCCTGCACGCTCGTCGCTCACCGGGCCCGGCTGATGCAGGCGCTGCCGGCCGGTGGGGCGATGCTGGCCATCGCCGCGACCGAGGAGTCGGTGCTGCCGCTGCTCGCCGGGCACGAGACGGAGGCGGGGATCGCTGCCGTCAACGGGCCCGCCGCCGTGGTCGTTTCGGGCAGTGAGGCGGCGATCGCCGCCATTGAGGCACAGACTACTGCGCGCACCAAGCGGCTGCGGGTCTCGCACGCCTTCCACTCGCCGCTCATGGACCCGATGCTCGCCGACTTCCGTGCGACGCTGGCCGACATCGTCTTCCACGAGCCGACCCTGCCGGTCGTCTCCAACGTCACCGGCCGCCTGGCCGAGCCCGGTCAACTGACCAGCGTTGACTACTGGGTGGACCATGTCCGTCAGGCGGTGCGGTTCGCCGACGGCGTCACCGCCACCGGGGCGGCGGTGTTCCTGGAGATCGGCCCGGACGGCACGCTGACCGGCCTGGCCCAGCAGGTCCTCGACGGCGGCGACGGGACGTTCGTCCCGACCGTTCGCAGGGACCGTGACGAGGCCCGTGCCGTCGTGGAGGCTTTGGGTCGGCTCCACGCGGTGGGTATCGAGGTGGACTGGGCGGCTTACTTCGCGCCTGCCGGGCCCGTGGGTCATGTGGACTTGCCGACCTATGCGTTCCAGCATCAGAACTTCTGGTTGCTGGATGCGGCCGGTCTCGCGGGTGACGCGGAGAGCCTGGGTCTGCGGGCTACGCATCACCCGTTGCTGGGTGGTGTCACGGCGCTGGCCGATGGCGGTGGGGTGGTGTTGACGGGTCGGGTCTCGGTGGCGACGCATCCGTGGCTGGCGGACCACGTGGTCAACGGCACGGTGATCGTGCCGGGTACGACGTTCGTCGAGCTGGCCGTGCGGGCCGGTGACGAGGTGGGCTGTGACCTGTTGGAGGAGTTGACGCTGGAGGCGCCGCTCGCGTTGGTGGGCGGGGCTTCGGCGCGGCTTCAGTTGGCGGTGGGTGCGCCTGATCGGGATGGTCGGCGTCAGGTGGGTGTCTACTCCCGTACGGAGGATCTTTCGTGGGTCCGGCATGCCGCGGGTGTGCTCGGTTCGGCGGCACCGGTGGCGGTTGGCGAGTCGGTGGCCGGTGTGTGGCCGCCGGTGGGTGCTGAGCCGGTGGCGGTGGGTGGTCTGTATGACGGGCTTGCCGGGCTGGGTTTGGGTTACGGTCCGTTGTTCCGGGGTCTGGAGGCTGCTTGGCGGTTGGGCGGGGAGGTGTTCGCCGAGGTCGCGCTTGCGGAGGAGGCTCACGCGGATGCGGGCCGGTTCGGGTTGCATCCGGCGTTGTTCGACGCGGCGTTGCATGCGATGGCGTTGGGTGACTTCGTGCCCGCGCCGGATCCGGGTCGCCCGTATCTGCCGTTCGCCTGGAGCGGGGTGCGGTTGCACGCGGCCGGTGCCACGCGGTTGCGGGTGCGGATCGCGCCGGCCGCCGGGCCGGGTGCGACGACGCTGACCCTGCTGGATGCCGCCGGTCTGCCGGTGGCCACGGTCGAGGCCCTGGCGGTTCGCCCGATCGCGGCCGGGCAGGTGGAGGGCTCGCGTGTTGGCGGGCACCGGAACAAGCTGTTCCAGGTCGACTGGCTGCCCGCCGAGGCCGGTACCGCCGAGCTTCCGCCGTTTGAGGTCCTGGAGCTGCCCGAGTACGGGCTGGCGGCTTCGGGGGTGCCGGTGCCGGATGCTGTCCGCTCGGCGGTCGCAGAGGTGTTGGCCCGGGTCCAGGAGGCCTCTGACGGTCGTCTGGTGGTCGTGACGCGTGGTGCGGTGTCGGTGGATCCGGCGGAGTCGGTGCGGGATCTCGCTCACGCCGCGGTGTGGGGTCTGGTGCGTTCGGCGCAGGCCGAGCAGCCGGATCGGTTCGTGGTGGTGGATGTGGACGATGTGCCGCTGTCGCGTGAGGTGTTGGAGCGGGCGGTCGCTTCGGGGGAGCCGCAGGTGGCGATCCGGGCGGGTGAGGTCCGGGTGCCGAGGCTGACGCGTGCCGTCGTCCCGGAGAGCGGCGGCGAGCCGGCCTTCGGGCCGGACTCCACGGTGCTGATCACGGGTGGGACGGGTGCGTTGGGCGCGTTGGTGGCCCGTCACCTGGTCACCGCCCACGCGGTCGGCACGCTCGTCCTGCTGAGCCGCCGTGGCGCCGAGGCCCCCGGCGCGGCTGCTCTGGTGGAGGAGCTGACCGGACTGGGCGCCGAGGTGCGTGTCGTCGCGTGTGATGTGGCGGACCGGGCCGCGTTGGCGGGGGTGATCGAGGGGCTGGCGTTGACCGCGGTCGTGCACACCGCGGGTGTTCTGGACGACGGCGTGGTCACCGCTTTGACGGCGGAGCGTTTCGATGCCGTCCTTCGGCCGAAGGCGGACGCGGCGTGGTACCTGCACGAGTTGACGCGGCATCTGGACCTGTCGGCGTTCGTGTTGTTCTCCTCGATGGCGAGCACGCTGGGTAGTGCGGGGCAGGCCAACTACGCGGCGGCCAACGCCTTCCTGGACGCCCTGGCCCAGCACCGCGCCGGGCACGGGCTGGCCGCGACGTCGCTGGCGTGGGGGTTGTGGGGCGGGGACGGTATGGGGGGTGAGCTGACCGAGGGCGAGTTGCGCAGGCTGGAGCGTTCCGGCGTGCTGGCGATCTCCCCGCAGGACGGGTTGGCGTTGTTGGACGCGGGGGTGGCCGCCGACCGGGCGGTGTTCGTCCCGGTCCATCTGGAGTTGAAGACCCTGGCGGGCGCGGGTGAGTTCCTGCCGCCGCTGCTGCGGGCGCTGGGTGGGGGGCGTGGCCGGCGGGTGGTGGCGGCCGACGCCGCCGCCGCGGCCACACTGACCGCGCGACTGGGCGCTCTGGCGCCGGCGGGGCAGCGCGCGCTGCTGGCGGAGCTGGTGCAGTCCCGGGCGGCGACCGTGCTCGGCTTCGCCGACGCCTCGGCGATCGATCCCGCGCTGCCGTTCCAGGATCTCGGGTTCGACTCGCTGATGGCGGTGGAGTTCCGTAACCGCCTCAACGCCGTGACCGGCCTGCGCCTGCCCGCCACCTTGATCTTCGACTACCCGACCCCGGAGGCACTCGTCGCCCATCTGGGCGCCGAACTCCTCGGCGGCGCCCAGGCGGTGGCGGCGGCGCTGCCGCGCGACCGGGTGGTGGACGACGAGCCGATCGCGATCGTCGCGATGGCCTGCCGCTTCCCGGGCGGGGTGACCTCCCCGGAGGACCTGTGGCGGGTGGTGGCGGCCGGCGCCGACGGCATCGGCGGGTTCCCCACCGACCGCGGCTGGGACCTGGAACACCTCTACAACCCCGACCCGAACAGCCACGGCACCACCTACGCCCGCCACGGCGCCTTCCTCTACGACGCGGGCGAGTTCGACCCCGCGTTCTTCGGCATCAGTCCGCGTGAGGCACTCGCGATGGACCCCCAGCACCGCCTCCTGCTGCAAACCTCCTGGGAGGCGATGGAACGCGCCGGTATCAGCGCGGACCGGCTGCGCGGCAGCCGCACCGGTGTCTTCGCCGGCCTGATGTACCACGACTACGCCAGCGGCCGCACGCCCATCCCGACCGAACTCGAAGGCATGATCGGCACCGGTAACGCGGGCAGCGTCGCCTCGGGCCGCGTCTCCTACACCTTCGGCTTCGAGGGCCCCGCGGTCACCGTCGACACGGCGTGCTCGTCCTCGCTGGTGGCCCTGCACCTGGCGGCGCAGGCGCTGCGCTCGGGTGAGTGCGATCTGGCGCTGGCCGGCGGCGCGACCGTGATGGCCACCCCGGGCACGTTCGTGGAGTTCTCGCGTCAGCGTGGTCTGGCCGTCGACGGCCGGTGCAAGGCGTTCTCCTCGGACGCCGACGGCACCGGCTGGGGTGAGGGCGCGGGCATGCTCCTGGTCGAGCGCCTCTCGGACGCCCGCCGAAACGGTCACCCCGTTCTCGCGATCGTGCGCGGTTCCGCGATCAACCAGGACGGCGCGTCCAACGGCCTGACCGCCCCCAACGGCCCGTCCCAGCAGCGTGTCATCCGTCAGGCCCTCGCCAACGCCGGCGTCACGGCGGCCGAGGTGGACGTGGTGGAGGCCCACGGCACCGGCACCGCGCTCGGCGACCCGATCGAGGCCCAGGCCCTCCTGGCCACCTACGGGCAGGACCGGCCCACCGACAAACCACTTCTCCTCGGCTCGGTGAAGTCCAACTTCGGCCACACCCAGGCCGCGGCCGGCGTCGCGGGCATCATCAAAATGGTCATGGCCATGCGCCACCATCAACTCCCGAAGACCCTGCACGTCAGCGAGCCCTCCAAGCACGTCGACTGGTCGACGGGCGCGGTCGAGCTCCTCACCGAGGCCCGGGCGTGGGAGCGCGACGGTGCCGCGCGCCGCGCGGGCGTGTCGTCCTTCGGGATCAGCGGCACCAACGCCCACCTGATCCTGGAAGAAGCCCCCCCGCAGGACGCGGCGGCTCCGGCGGTGGTTCGTGGCGGGCGTGGTCGCTTCCAGGCCCCGGCCGTGGTGGCGTGGCCGCTGTCGGCCCGTGACCGGCAGTCCCTCGGCGCGCAGGCCACGCGCCTGGCCGACTGGGTGCGCGAACACCCGGACACCGACCCGATGCACGTCGGCTGGTCACTCGCCACCGGCCGGGCGCTGCTGGGACAGCGCGCGGTCGTGATCGGCGGCGACCGTGAGGAACTGCTCGACGCGTTGACCGCGCTCGCCCAGGGCCGTGACGACGCTGCGGTGATCGAGGCCGGTCCCGGCCGCGGCCGCGCCAAACCCGCCCTGCTCTTCGCCGGCCAGGGCAGCCAGCGCGTCGGCATGGGCGCCGACCTCGCCGCCGCCTACCCCGTGTTCGCCACCGCCCTCGACGAGATCTGCCAGATCCTGGACCCGCTCCTGGGCCGCTCCCTGCGCGAGGTCATGTTCAGCGACCCCGACCGCGTACTGAACCAGACCGGACTGACGCAGCCGGCGTTGTTCGCCTTCGAGGTGGCGTTGTACCGGCTGCTGGAGTCGCTCAGTGTTCGTGCGGATGTGCTGGCCGGGCACTCGGTCGGTGAGATCGCCGCCGCGCACGTCGCCGGAGTCTTCGACCTCGCCGACGCCTGCACGCTGGTCGCCGCGCGTTCCCGGCTGATGCAGGCCCTCCCGGCCGGTGGGGCGATGCTCGCGATCGCCGCCACCGAGGAGGCGGTGCTGCCGCTGCTCGCCGGACACGAGGCCGAGGCGGGGATCGCCGCCGTCAACGGGCCCGCCGCCGTGGTCGTTTCGGGCAGTGAGGCGGCGATCGC
>NZ_JBFAJO010000169.1:0-5871 GCF_040655255.1 Kitasatospora sp. NPDC050463 | reverse complement strand
AGGCCCCACTTTCATGCCCTGCCGACTGAAGATCACCCGACCGAGTCGGCAGATTCGAACTCACAATCACCAAGGTCGATAGAGCAACGGCTAGTTAGAACTTCTAACGAAATACGCCGTGCCTAGCCCCGCCCGGCGAGGCGCCCCACATACCTGGCCGGGCCGTGTTGCAGCGGACGCGTTGCACCCCTGAACGGCCCGGTCTGGGCGCGCGGCCTGACGGTCTGTGGTGTCGGTCACGGACATACCGGGAGGACAAGGCCCTTGACCGGGGCGAATCGGGCGGGACAACACGCTGGTCAAAGGGTCGAACAAGGGGTGTGGTCAGGCCGCGGACAAGGGGGTGGTGTGCAGTGTCGGCCGCACCCGGACGCCGGTCCGGGTGCCGGGCCGGCCACCACGCCGTTCCCGGCCTCCTGCTGACGGAAGGCCAACCCGATGACCAGTACCTCGCTCGCCGCGCCCGACCCGGACGACGGCGACCAGGGCGCCGAGCACCTCGCCGACCGGTCGGGCGAGGCCTCGCCCGACCGGGACAACCCGCCCGGCCTTACCTCCGCGGCCACCTCCGCCTCCACCTCCACGGCTGATCCGGCCTCTGCCCGCGTTTCGGCAGGCCAGCGGCCCCGGGCAAGGGGTGCGGGGCGTGGCGACAACCCTCTTCTGCCCGCTGCTGATGTGCGGTGGAAGCGGGGTTCGACGTCGTCGGTGCGAGCGGGGGTCTTGGTGGCGCTGGCTCTGTTTCAGCGCTGCACCGCTCGTGAGATCTGGATGCTCGCGTGCGCGGGGCAGGCGAACGATCGCGCGGTGCGGGACGCACTGCTGGACCTGCGGGACGCGGGGAGGGTGCGGGAGGAGCTGCGGTTGCCGGACGGGCGGAAGTTGTGGCGTCTGACGCGGGCGGGGCACCGAGAGGCGGCGGGTCTGCTGCCGGAGGGGGCGAAGCTGTCGGCGCTGCGTCCGGAGCGGGAGGGATCGGCGGCGGCGTTCTCCGAGCACGCGCTGGACGTCGCCACCGTCGCCGGCCTCCTCGCCAAGGGCGGCATCGGGCACCTGGGCGCGTTCTCCACCGAGGTCGAGCACCAGGTCCCGCACCGCCGCTCGCTCTTCGCCGACCTGGTGCTGCGCGACCCCGGCACCGAGGTGCCGATGCTCTGGGTGGAGGTTGACCGGGAGAACGAAGGCTCGGCACGCTGGTGGAGAAGCTCACCTCCTACCGCACCTGGTGTGAGCTCCCGGCCAAGGGCGCCACCAAGGCCGCGTTCGAGAAGGCGCTGGACCGCGCCGGTGCTCGCACCCACGAACTGAGGCTGTGGTCGGCCCTCTACCCCTCCACCGGCCGGGAGGGCCTGCCGCCGGTCGCCCTCATCTTCGAAGCCGGCCGCAAGCGCACCCGTCGCCCCGGCACCGCCCCGCTCACCCCGCAGGAGAAGAAGGAGAAGGCGAAGACCGACCACCAGCGGCTGCTGCGCCGCGCCCGGGCGGTGGAGGCCGCCTCCGAGGACCTCTGGTACGCGCCGCCGTACCGGGGCGAGGGCATCACCGCCCGCGACTACCACCGCGCCCTGCCCATCGTGGCCACCACCCTGCCGCTGCTGCGCACCCGCGGGGCCGACGCTGCGATCTGGCGCCGGCTCGGCCGCCGCGGCTGGCACACCCTCAGCCAGGCGCTCGACAACCCGCACGGCGACCAGCTGCTCGAAGTCGAGTGGGCCGCCGCCGAGCAGGCCCGCCGGGAACGGGAGCGGAAGGAGCGCGAGCGCCACTGTCCGGCCTGCCGCCGCTGCTCGGCGAAGTTCACCGACGAGCGGTGGGCCGAGAAGGAGAGGGCCTGGAGGGACGACGGGCTGTGCGCCGACTGCCGCCAGGCCGATGCCGACCAGCGGGCGCGGGAGGACGCCGAGCGCGAGCGGGACGCCGCCGAAGCCGCGGCCGCCGAGGCGAAGCGCACCAGCTCCTGGTGGCGCCGGACCTGACCCGGACTCACCCGCCGGCAGGCCGCTGACCTGCGGTGGGGAGTTTCGGCACCCCCGCTGACCTGCACTGGGGAGTTTCGCCCCGGGGCCGGTGAGTTTCGCCCCAGGCTGCTGGTGAGTTTGCCCGCCCGACCCGGTTAGTTTCGCCTCAAGCCCGGCGAGTTTCGGGTGTCGTCGCAGGTCAGCGGCCGGTTAGAACGGACTGCGGTACGCCGTCCGGGTGGCGGCGGGGTTCGGCGCGGTGGTCGGGCGGGCAGAGCCTTCGGCATGACGACACCCATGACCAGGCGCCGACGTCGCCGCCGTCCGGCCGCGCTCACCGCGTCCGCGCCCGCCGCTCCGGTCCGCGCCGGATGGCCGCCGGCCCCGGCCCGGCCGGGCAGCACCGGGTGCTGCCGGACCTGGGCGAGTGAGCACCTGACCCCGGGCGGGGTGGTCGTCCGCACCACCTGGCACGAGCCCGCCTGCCCGGCCTGGGCCCGGTGACCACCAGCACGGCGGCCGGGCCGGTCCGCGTGCGAGTGTGCGCGGTGCTGGTCCACGACGGCCGCCTCTGCCTGATCCGCCGCCAGCGTTCGGCCGGCCTCCAGCACTCGCTGCCCGGCGGCCTGGCCGAGGACGAGGACGGCGAGGACCCGATCGACGCGCTGCGCCGGGAGCTCCTCGAGGAGCTCGGCCTCGACCTGGCGGTGCTGCCCGCGCCGCCGGTGCTGCGCTTCGTCCAGGACCAGGAGACCGAGCGGCCGGGCCAGACGGAGCTGTTCCGGCGCCGGCACCTGGTCTACGTTGCCCACCCGCCCGACCACCTGGCGGCGGCCGTCGCGGCGGTCGAGCAGGACGACCCGGACCGCGCGCCGGTGGTGTGGCTGCTGGTGGCTGACGCGGCCGCCCTCCACCTGTACCCGGACGTCGCCGCCGTCCTCGACCAGGCCGTCCGGCCCGACACCGCCCAGGCCGGCGGGCCGGTGCTGCTCCCGGCGATGACCGGCGCGTCCTACCAGTGGCGCTGACCTCCCGAGCGCGGTCCGTGTGACTGTGCACGGTACATGGCCACTTTGCAGGCTAGCTGGCCAACCTTTCCCGGCTTCTCGGCCAATCTGAGCGGCCTGGTTGGCCACGAGTCAGAAGCGGGTGAGCCCATCCGGCCGGGTAGCAACCGGCGGCCTTCGGGCGCCGGCCCGCCACCACAGGCGCCGCTACCGGCGCGAAATATCGGTAGCTCTCGTCATTTCTCCAGAGCTCCCGCGATGCGGTCGAGGTCAGTGAGCAGCGCGGCGATGCGCTGTGGCGGGATCGCCCCCACCATGCGCTCTTCGATGGCGTACACGGCGGCTTGGACCGCGGCCAGGCGTGTGTGGCCTTCTTCGGTGAGGTGGGCGGGCCGGGCTCGGCCGTGGTCGGCAGTGCTGGGGCGAGTGATCAGTCCCGCTTCTTGCAGTCCTCGCAGGACGACGTTTCCGGACTGCCGGGTGACGAAGGTCGCGCGGGCGAGGTCGGCATTGGACATGCCGGGGTGCAGGGCCAGGAGTTCGAGAGTGGCGTACTGCGGCACGGTCAGTCCGTGCTCGCGCAGGACCTTGTCCATGGCGCTGCGCAAGGCGGCCTGGGCGCGTTTGAGCAGGTAGCCCACGTGCTGGGTGACGTCTCTCGCGGGGCGTGGCGGCTGGCTCGGCGGACTTTCCATCATGTCAGGATTTTGACATAGGTGCTCCGGCTTCCCTAACCTCCCGTATGTCAAAGTCCTGACATCGAGATCCGAGGGAGACCCATGTCTGTCACCATCGACGGCCCCGACTTCGTTGCCCTGCAAGTGCGCGACGTGCAAGCTGCAGCAACCTTCTGCGAGCAGCACCTGGGCCTGCGCCGGGCCGCAGTCTCACCGCCCCACGCGGTCGTGTTCGATACCAAGCCGACCCCGTTCGCCGTCCGCGAGCTCCTCCCGGGCATCGACCTCGCCGACACCGCACGCCCCGGCCTCGGTGTGGTCCTCTGGTTCCGGGCCTCGGACATTCACCAGCTCCACGACCGGCTCACCACCGCCGGAGTCAGGATCCTGACCCCCATGACGGGCAGCCCCTTCGGGCCGATGTTCTCCTTCGAGGGCCCCGAAGGCTACACACTCACCGCACACGGAGGCTGACCGGCGACCGCCCTCCCCCAACCCCCGGCGGGCCCCGCGCCAGAGGACAACCGTCACGGCTCGGCGCGCGGCACCCGGAAGCCGGCTTCGTCTCTGCTCCCGAGTCTGCGCGGAGCGCGGTACATGGCGAGTCATCGACCGATGCCCGACGGCCCCGGCCTCCGCAACACCGGTAATCTGCGATCCCCAAGGAGCCCCCTCTGGCCAGAGCCAGAGCCAGGGCCAGTGGCCGAGTAGCGCGGAAAATCTGGCCGTCTACGGCGCACAGTCACAGTCCGCAGCCGGTGTGACTGTGCAGCGTAGATGGCCAAGGTTTTCAAGCTAGTTGGCCAGCAGTACGCCGAGCTTGGCCCTGCCGCAGCGCTACGTTCCTGGTGACTCGTGGCGTGGATCGGGGGGCTGGCCCTGGAGGGCCGTCGCAGCCCGCATCCGCTCAGGAGCGCGTGCTCGGGAGGCTGCTGCCCGTATCGAGTCGGCCTCCTCCTGACGCGATCGGTTAGCACCGGGTGGGCTCCACGGCGCAGTCGGCCCAGTGGGCGGGGTCGGTCGCCCCGCCCAGGTCGTACTTCACCAGTTGTTTCAGCTGGCGCGGCAGCGACTCGACCGTGAACGGCCGGCCGTGGTTGTCCACCTTCTCGCTGAGCCTCTCCCCGTCGGCGGTCAGGTAGTCGACCTGAAACCGCCAGGAGCAGAGTTGCCCCTGGACGCCGCCGACCTGAAGCTCGATGTCCCCGGGCGTGGTGAATCGGCCGAGGTCGACTTTGTGGTGGGCGAAGTAGTTCGCGCTGATGGCCTGCCCATGGTCGTCCACTTCCACCGCCGGAGTCCCGGGCGGGTCGGCCAGCGACAGGAAGACGCCCGGCACGGGTGCCTCGCCCGCCGGCGGGGCCTCCACGGAGCTGATGGCGGTGCTGGGCTTGCAGGAGACGTCGCTGACGCCGATGTTCTCGATGGTCACGGACGAGGAACGGTCCGTGGTGAAGTGCAGCCGGTAGGTATCGCCACCCACCATGCCTTCGCCACCGGTCTCACGCTTCAGGAGCGCCTTCAGCCCGGGATCCTTCGTATCGACATCGACACCGGGCACGTCGTCCCATGGCAGCAGCCGGGGGTGCAGCTCCGCCAGGTACGACTGCACCGCGGCGAGATCCTTCGACGTGAACGGCGCGAGCGCGTTCTCCTGCGCCTTCGTCAGCTCCTGGTCCAGCGCGAGAGCCCACACGACGCCCCGATGCTGGTCCGGGCCCTCCACCACCACCTGGAACGGGGCGGTCTGGGCGTCGACCGCTTTCTCCCCCTGACGCTGGGCCGCCACGTTCTGCGCCGCGGTTCGGTCGCCGTACCACCGGTAGCCCACGATCGCGGCCGCCACGATCGCCAGCGCGAGAACGGTGCTCCCGGCAGCGCGGGCGGGCGTGATCCGGCGGCCGGGGCCGCTGCCGGGGCCGTTGTAGTAGGTGACCGGCGCATTGACGTCCCGGCCGGCCCGGTAGCGGATACTGACGGCGTGCGCCCGGAGCCGGTCCGCTTCCTGCCGTAACGCCCACAGCTCCGTGAGCTGCCCCCCGTGCCCGGCCAACACCGCCTCAGCCCGCGCCAGATCCGCGGCCACCGCCTCCAGCCGCTGCTGCACCTCGGCGGCGGCACGGTCGTCCCGGACGTGAAGTTCCCCCGCTGAACTGGACAGCCTGATACTGGGACGGTTGAGTCCCGGAGGAAGCAGTCCAGATCGTGAGTGGCAAGAGCAACATGAGC
>NZ_JBFAJO010000168.1:0-5983 GCF_040655255.1 Kitasatospora sp. NPDC050463 | reverse complement strand
GCCCATCTGATCGACGCCTGCCTCACCGAGACCGGACTGATCATGGACGGCTGAGCTCAGCAACAGCCGACATCACGCAATCAAGTTCAGTACCTACGCAGACGCCAGATCAAACACACCGTCCCAAAACCGAAGGACCAGCGAGCCGACCGCAGGCGCCGACGAAGCCGAGGAGGCCGGCCGGCGGGCTTTGACAAGGAGAGAGACAAGCGCCGCAACGAGGTCGAGCGCACGATCAACCGGCTCAAGCACTTCCGCGCCGTGGCTACGCGCTACGACAAGCGCGCCTACGTCTTCCACGGCACTGTCACCGTGGCGTCCCTCCGCCTGTGGCTCGGCCCGTGATCGGGCGGATAAAACGGTGGCTTCCTGATTCGCTTCCCTGCCACGATCTGGGGGTGACCACGTTGTTCCTGATGGTCGGCCTGCCAGGGGCCGGAAAGACCACACGGGCTCGGCAGCTCGCCGCGGAGCACGGCGCGCTGCGTCTGACGCCCGACGACTGGATGATTCCCCTGTTCGGCGAGGCGGAGGCGGACGGGAAGCGCGATGTGCTGGAGGGGCGCATGCTCTGGCTCGCCCTGGAGGCGGTCCGACTGGGCACCGACGTCGTCGTGGACTACGGCTGCTGGTCACGGGCCGAACGGTCCGCGATCCGCTGGCTGGTGGAGACCGAGGGGGCGTGCTTCCGCATGGTCTACCTGCCGGTGGACGAGGAGACCCAACGCACCCGTATCGCCCACCGCTGGGCGACCACCCCCGAGGAGACGTTGCCGATGTCCGAGGCCGACATCCTGCACGGGCGCGCGCATTTCGAGGAGCCCGACGCGGCGGAGCTGGAGGGCCGCAGGGGCGCCGGCCCGCCGCCCGGGTGGGTCGACTGGCGGGAGTGGGCCGCCGACCGGTGGCCGTCGTTCGCGTGACTGCTGCGGCCCACGACAACTAGCCGCACCGGGCGTGCCTGCACCGGCCCGAGATGATCCGCCCGGACAGCCCCTAGGGCGCACAGCCCCAGGGCGGGTGGGTCGCCGCCGGAGCGGCCAGGCGCCGGGGCGCCTTGACTCACGCAGTAATTAGCTGCCATATTACCTGCATGACGAGGGACGAGGCCGACGGTGAGGCACCCACACTGGACCAGGCCAGGCGCCAGCTCCAGTACTACGGCCTGGAGGCCGACCCGCAGGCGGTGCTGGTCGCGGTACGGCTGATCTCGGCGGGCGCACGGGTCGGCCGGGCGGCCGAGGCGCACTTCGCCAGGTTCGGCCTGTCGACCGGGCGCTACCGCCTGCTCGCCGATCTCGAAGCCCATGGCGGAGAGAAGTCCCCTTCGCGTCTGGCCGCAGACCTCGACGTCTCCAGGGCCACGGTCACCGGCCTGCTGGACGGCCTCGAACGCGAGGGCCTGATCGCCCGGCGCCCGTCCGCGGAGGACGGACGCGGCACGGTGGCCATACTGACGGCACGCGGCGCGCAGCGCCTGCGCGACATGGCGCCCGAGCATTTCAGGCGACTGGAGACGATGGTGGGCGGGCTCAGCGTCGAGGAGCGCGCGGTCTTCCTGGACCTGCTCGCCCGCGTGGTGCGTGGCAGTGCGGCCCTGGTCGCCGACTGACCCGACCCTCGGCCACTCCGGCCCCGCCCTCTGGGCAGGGCCTTCTTCACGGACCTATAGTTAGCCACCTAATCATTTCGCTGGGCAGGTCCACCGGCCTCCCCGGCAAGCCTTCGCTTTCCTCACGCCGACGAGAAAGAGGCCCGCATGCCCGCAATCAAGGACCGCGCAGCGAAGGACGGAGCCGGCCGGAGCCGGGCGGCGTCTCGACCCTTCGTCCTGTGGCGCGAGGTACTGACGGCCTACGCCGCCCCCGCCCTGATGGCCGGCACCGCCGGACTCGTCACCGGGCAGCGGGACCTGGCGGTGGCGGCGTGCACCTCCATCGCCGGCACCTCCGCCGTGGTGGCCTACCTGGTCGGCGCCTGGCTACGGCACGGCGGCCGGCCACGGCGGTGGACCACCGCCGTACCCCGCGTCGCCCTGACCGTCCTGCTCGTCGTCACCACCGCCGGCACGGCAGCCCTGTTGGCGTGGTCCGCCGCCCACTGGCTCCCCACCCACACCCCGGTCCCCGCCAGTCCCTGGCTGGACCGCCTGCGGATCGACCTGCCCGTCTCCGCGACCCTCGCGACCACCATCGTCACCCTGCGCTGGCGCGGCACCACCGCCGCATCCCGGCCGTAGCCCACCCAGGCCCACGAACCGAACCCGAACACCCCACCCCGGCGGTGCCCACCGCCGGGAACCCACCACGAAGTGAGGACACCGATGATCGTCGTCATGGGAGCCACCGGAGCGACCGGCAACGCCCTGCTCCACAGCCTCCTCGCACTCGGCGAGCCCGTTCGCGCGCTGACCCGCACCCCGCAGCGGCCGCTGCCCGGCCTCGGCGGCGCGCACCCCTCGCTCGTCGAGGTCCGGTACGCCGACGCCGGCGACGCCGACTCGCTGCGCGCCGCCTTCCAGGGCGCGAGCGGGCTCTTCCTCGCCATGGCCAACAGCCCGGCACAGGTCGAGCTCGAAACCCGCGTCATCGACGCCGCCGCCCACACCGGCATCGGGCACATCGTCAAGATCTCCGCGCCCGCGGCCGAACCCGACTCCCCCGTCGCCATATCCCGCGGACACCACGCCATCGAGGGCCACCTGCGCGCCTCGGGACTCAGCCACACCGTCCTGCGCCCCTACGCGTTCATGCAGAACCTCCTGCGACTGGCGCCCACCGTCGCCCAGGGCGTCATCCTCGCCGCGCTGGGCGACGCGCCCTGCAACTACATCGACTGCCGCGACATCGGCGACGTCGCCGCCGCCGCGCTCACCAGGCCCGACCTCGCCGGCACCACCCTCACCCTCACCGGTCCGGAAGCCGTGTCCCAACCCGAACTCGCCTCCCGGCTCACCGCCCTGACCGGCCGGGAGATCCGCTACGTCGACCTCACCCCGAACGAACTGCGCGACCAGCTCGTCCACAGCGCCCACATGCCCACCTGGCTCGCCGACCACGTGACGGAGATCCAGCAACTCGCCATCGCCCGACCCGAGACCCCCACCAGCACCGTCGCCGACGTCCTCGGCCGCCCGCCCCGCACCCTGGACGCCTTCCTGCGCGAACACGGCGACCACTTCCGCCGATAGGACCGCTCGCCGCGTGCCGCCGCAGCGCCACCTCCACAGCGGCACCCGGCCGGAGCCGACCACTCGCCCCCGGGGTCCCGTCACCAGGACGGGGCCCCGGGGGCGAGCCGCTTGCCGGACACCGCGCCGAAGCGGGGCGGGACCGATGCGAAGCATGTCCCGGAAGGGCAGCTTCGGCACGCCGTACGGGCAGCGGTTCACCGGAGCCCGGGTTCGTGTGCAACATTTCGCCCCGCCCAGAGCATCTACCTGATGTCAGGGTCGTGAGACGAGAGGGAGGCGGTACGCGAAGCCACGGATGCGCGGTCACGGAACGGGGACCGGCCCGCGCTCGCCGACGGGCGGCGCCTCCCTCCGGCGTGGATTCTGTTTGCTTCCGCGCCGTCCACAGGGGTTTCCTGAATACATTGTGGGCGGTATTCAATTCACTCATGGCAATTCAGTACGTATACAATCGGAGCAGTGTCAGCAAGCCTTCCCCTCTTGTCACACGGTTGTGACAAGCCTCCGCGACAATGCGCCCGATCGGCGCGGGGCGACGGCTAGTGTGCTGACATGGCATCGAATCCTCCTCCGATATGGAATTCATCCGACACCGAATCCCTCCCGCCCACTCGCAGCTCGCCGCTCCAGGTGGCCCGCTACGGTGCGACCTTCCTGGGTGTGAGCGTGGTGTCCGGTGTCCTGCTCGCCGGCTTGGCCCTGCCCGCCGCCGGGGCGCTCGGGCTGACGGCGAAGAGCACGGCGGAGGGCTTCGAGGACATCCCCGACGACTTCAGGACCCCACCGCTCACCCAGTCCACGCAGATCTTCGACGCCAAGGGCGGGCTGATCGCCAAGGTATACGAGCGCGACCGCACGGTGCTCACCGCGGACCAGATGTCCCCCCTGACGCGCCAGGCGCAGGTGGACATCGAGGACGCGCGCTTCTACGAGCACGGCGCCGTCGACCTCAAGGGCGTGCTCCGCGCGGCCAGCAAGAACGCCGAGAGCGGCACCGCCTCGCAGGGCGCCTCGACGCTGACCCAGCAGTACGTGAAGAACGTCAACGTCGAGAAGGCCGGCGACGACCAGGCCGCCGTCAAGGAGGCGCAGCGCAAGACGCTGGGTCGCAAGATCCAGGAGCTGAAGGTCGCGGTCAAGCTGGAGGAGGAACTGACGAAGGATCAGATCCTCACCAACTACCTGAACATCACGTACTACGGGAACGGCGCCTACGGCGTCGAGGCCGCCTCGCAGCGCTACTTCAGCAAGAGCAACAGGGACCTCACCATCGCCGAGGCCGCCACCCTGGCCGGGCTGGTGCAGAACCCGTCGGCCTACGACCCGAAGCTGCACCCGCAGGCCGCGCAGACCCGCCGCAACGTGGTGATCGACAAGATGCTGGAGAACAAGCACATCACCGCGGACCAGGCCAAGGAGGCGAAGGCCGCCCCCCTGGGCCTGACGTTCAAGGAACCGCAGAACGGCTGCATCACCGCCCAGGCCGGCATGGGGTTCTTCTGCGAATACGTCCGCCGCGTGGTCAAGCAGGACCCGGCGTTCGGCAACAGCGTCGCCGAACGGAAGAAGTTCTGGGACCAGGGCGGCCTGAACATCTACACCACCCTCGACCCGGACAAGCAGGCCGCCGCGCAGAACGCGGTGAGCAGCAACGTGCGGGTCACCGACAGCGTCTCGGCCGCCGCCAGCATGGTCGAACCGGGCACCGGCAAGATCCTGGCGATGGCCCAGACCCGCCCCTACGGCCTGGACAAGGACAGGAACCAGACCGTCGTCAACCTCAACGTCGACCTGGCGATGGGCGGGGGCAACGGCTTCCAGCCCGGGTCCACGTTCAAGCCGATCGTCGCGGCCGCGGCACTGGAGGCGGGCCGGCCGCCGACCCAGGAGTACCCCTCGCCGAACAAGCTCGAATACCCGACGACGAAGACCTGCACGGGCACCTGGAAGAACGACGCCCGGCCCAAGGCCGTGGTGCCCAACGAATCCGCGAACGAGAAGGGCCCCTACCAGCTGAAGGAGGCCATGGCCCTCTCGGTCAACACCTACTTCGTCCAGATGGAGCAGGACATCGGCCTCTGCCCGGTCAAGCAGATGGCCAACAAGCTCGGCATCACCACCCGAGCCAGCGGCAAGCCCCTCGACGAGGTCCCCGCGATGGGCCTGGGCGTCGAGGAGGTGAGCCCGTTGACCATGGCGAACGTCTACGCGACCTTCGCCGCCCAGGGCACGTACTGCGCGCCGATCGCGATCAACAAGATCACCACGCTGGACGGCAAGGACGTCCCCGCCCCGGCCGGCCGCTGCGGGCAGGTGTTCTCCGAGACCACGGCACAGGCGCTCAACACCGTCCTGAACGGCGTGACCGAGAACGGGACCGGCGCGAAGGCCAACCTGGAGGGCGGCCGGCAGATCGCCGGCAAGACCGGGACCTCGGACCACAAGAAGGCCGCCTGGTTCAGCGGCTACACCCCGCAACTCGCCACCGCCGTCTGGCTCGGCGGCCCCAACGGCGGCGTCGAGATGCGCAACATCACCATCAACGGGAAGTACCGCGCCGAGGTGTTCGGCGCCGACGGCCCCGGCCCGATCTGGCAGGACGCCATGAACCAGGCCCTGCGGGGCGCCCCCAAGGTGCCCTTGAAGATGGCCGACATCCCCGACCCGGCGCCGAGGACCGACCCGGGCCCCTCCGGAGCTCCCACGAGCCCGCCGGCCACCACCCCGCCCGGCCCGCAGCGCTGACCGCGGCGTCACCGCGGTGCGAGAGGTCCACGAAGCCCGTGCCCC
>NZ_JBFAJO010000167.1:0-6074 GCF_040655255.1 Kitasatospora sp. NPDC050463 | reverse complement strand
CGTGCGGGCGCGGCGGATCGAGGTGGACTACGCGTCGCATTCGGTGCACGTGGAGGCGATCGAGGCGGAGCTCGCGGAGTTGCTGGCGCCGGTGACCCCGATGGCCGGTGAGGTGCCGTTCTTCTCCACCGTCGTGACCGACTGGCTGGACACCGCGGCGCTGGACGCCGGCTACTGGTACACCAACCTGCGCACCACCGTGAACCTGGAACCCGCCGTCCGCGCCCTGCTGGACCAGGGGTACACCACCTTCGTCGAGGCCAGCGCCCACCCGGTGCTGACCCACGCCGTGCAGGAGACCGCCGAGCACGTCGGCGTCGCCGCCGTCACCGGCGGCACCCTGCGCCGCGACGACGGCGGACTGCGCCGGCTCTGGACCAGTGCCGCGGAGCTGTGGGTACGCGGCGTCACCGTGGACTGGCGCCGGGCCTTCGCCCCCGCCGCCCCGCGCACCGTCGCCCTGCCGACCTACGCCTTCCAGCACCGCACCTTCTGGCTGGAGGAGCGCTCCGCGAGCGCCGGCGACGTCGGCGCGGCCGGCCTGGGCGCCGCGGGCCACCCGCTGCTCGGCGCCGCCGTCCCGCTCGCCGACGCCGACGGCGTGCTGCTCACCGGCCGGCTCTCGCTCAGGACCCACCCCTGGCTGGCCGACCACGCCGTCAACGGCAGCGTCATCCTGCCCGGCACCGCCTTCGTCGACCTCGCCCTGCGGGCCGGCGACGAGGCCGGCTGCGACCTGCTGGAGGAGCTGACCATCCAGGCCCCGCTCACCCTGCCGGAGCGTGGCGGTGTCCAGGTGCAGCTCGCCGTCGCCGCCCCCGACCAGGACGGCCGGCGCACCCTCACCGTCCACTCCCGGCCGGACGGCGCGGCCCCCGACGAGCCGTGGACCGCGCACGCCGCCGGCGTGCTCGCCGCCGCCGCCGCCCGCCCCGCCGCCGCCCGCCCCGCCGTGTCCGAGCAGGACAGCTGGCCGCCGCAGGGCGCCGAGGCGCTCGACCTGGACGGCCTGTACGCCTGGCTGGCCGAGGTCGGCCTCGGCTACGGCCCGGTGTTCCAGGGGCTCAAGGCGGTCTGGCGGCAGGGCGGCGAACTCTTCGCCGAGGCCGCGCTGCCCGAGGGCACCGACACCGCCGGCTTCGGTCTGCACCCCGCGCTGCTCGACTCGGCCCTGCACGCCATCGCGCTCGACCCGGCCTCGGCCGAGCAGGGGCCGCGGATGCCGTTCGCCTGGACCGGCGTGCGGCTGCTCGCCAGCGGCGCGAGCGAGCTGCGGATCCGGCTCACCCCGAAGGACGCCGACCGGCTCGAACTGACCGCCACCGACCCGGCGGGCGTCCCGGTGGCCGAGGTGGCCGCCCTGGTCACCCGACCCGTCCCGACCGGCCTCGGCACGGCCGCCCGCACCGCCGGGCCCGACCACCTCTACACCCTCGCGTGGGCGCCGCTGCCCGCCGCCGAGGCGCCCGCCGACGCGCGCTGGGCCGTCCTGGGCGACCCGGCCGTGCTGGCCGGCGCCGGGGTCGGGGCCACCGGCCACGACGGGCTCGCCGCCCTGCGGGCCTCGGGCGCCGCCCCCGACTGGGTGGTCGCCGTGCTCGACCCCGCCCCCGCCGGGCAGGGCCTCGCGGCCGCGGTCGCCGAGCGGACGGCCGCCGCCCTGGAGCTGCTCCAGGCCTGGCTCGGCGAGGACGGTCTGCCGTCCGCCCGACTGGTCCTGGTCACCCGGTGCGCGGTCGCCGCCGCCCGTGGCGAGGAGGTCGCCGACCTGACCAACTCCGCGGTCTGGGGCCTGGCCCGCAGCGCGCAGTCGGAGAACCCGGACCGGCTGGTCCTGGTCGACCTCGACGCCTCGCCCGAGTCGCTGCGGGCGCTGCCCGCCGCGCTCGCCACCGGCGAGAGCCAGCTCGCCCTGCGCGACGGCACCGCGCACACCCCCCGGCTCGCCCGGGCCGGCGCCGAGAGCGGCGGCCCGCTGCTGCCGCCCGCCGGGAACTGGCGCCTGGACGTCACCCGCCGCGGCACCGTCGACAACCTCGCGCTGCTGCCCGAGGCCACCGTGCCGCTCGCACCCGGCCAGGTCCGGATCGACACCCGGGCGATGGGCCTCAACTTCCGCGACGTGCTGATCGCCCTGGACATGTACCCGGGCCAGGTGCCGATGGGCGGCGAGGTCGCCGGCGTCGTCGTCGAGGTCGCCGAGGACGTCACCGGGTTCGCCCCCGGCGACCGGGTGATGGGCGTGCTCAACGGCGGCTTCGCCCGCCACGCCGTCACCGACCACCGGCTGCTCGTCGCGATCCCCGACGGCTGGTCGTTCGGCCAGGCCGCGGCCGTCCCGATCGCCCACATCACCGCCTACCACGCGCTGGTCGACCTGGCCGGCCTCGGCGCCGGCGAGTCCCTGCTGGTGCACGCGGCGGCGGGTGGCGTCGGCATGGCCGCCGTCCAGATCGCCCGCCACCTCGGCGCGGAGGTCCACGCCACCGCCTCCGCGCCCAAGTGGCCCGCCGTGCGCGAGCTGGGCGTCCCCGCCGAGCGGATCGCCTCCTCCCGCACCCTGGAGTTCGCCGACACCTTCGGCGCCGGCGTCGACGTCGTGCTCAACTCGCTGGCGGGCGAGTTCACCGACGCCTCGCTCGGACTGCTCGGCGCGGGCGGCCGGTTCATCGAGATGGGCAAGACCGACGTCCGCGACCCCGCCGTGCTCGCCGGCAGTCACCCGGGAGTCTCCTACGTCAACTTCGACCTGACCGAACTGGACGCGGAGCGCACCGCCGAGATCCTCACCGAGATCATGGCGCTGTTCGCCCAGGGCGCGCTCACCCTGCCGCCGATCCGGGAGTGGGACGTGCGGCACGCCGTCGACGCGTTCCGCCACGTCGCCCAGGCCCGCCACACCGGCAAGGTCGTCCTCACCAGCCCGCCCGCCGCCGACCCCGACGGCACCGCGCTGGTGGTCGGCGGCACCGGCGCCCTCGGTGCGCTGGCCGCCCGGCACCTGGTCGCCGAGCACGGCGTCCGGCACCTGCTGCTGACCAGCCGGCAGGGCGAGGCCGCCGAGGGCGCCGCCGAACTCGCCGCCGAACTCGGCGCGTCGGGCGCGACCGTGACCATCGTGGCCTGCGACGCCGCCGACCGGGAGGCGCTCGCCGCCGTCCTGGCGGGCATCCCCGCCGAGCACCCGCTGACCGCCGTGGTCAGCACCGCCGGCGTCCTGGACGACGGGGTGCTCCCCGCGCTGACCCCCGAACGGCTCGCCCGGGCGATGCGGCCGAAGGTCGACGCGGCCGTCCACCTGCACGAGCTGACCGAGGGGCTGGACCTCGCCCACTTCGTCCTCTACTCGGGTGCGGCCGGCGTCTTCGGCAGCCCCGGCCAGGGCAACTACGCCGCCGCCAACGCCTTCCTGGACGCCTTCGCCGCGCACCGCCGGGCCCACGGGCTGCCCGCCACCTCGCTCGCCTGGGGCCTCTGGTCCCAGCTCAGCGGCAGCGGCATGACCGGTCACCTGGACGAGGGCGCCCTGGGACGGCTGCGCCGCACCGGCATGGGCACGCTCGACCTGGCCCAGGGCCTGGACCTGTTCGACCGCGCCGTCGGCTCGGCGGAGTCCGCCCTGGTGCCGATCGCCCTCGACCTGGCGAAGCTGCGTACTGACGCCGCCCAGGGCATGGTCCTGCCGCTGCTGCGCGGCCTGGTCCGGGCCACCACCCGCCGGGTGCTGACCGGCGGCGGCGAGCAGCAGGCCGACGGCCTGGCCGAGCAGCTGGCCGCACTGCCCGGCGAGGGGCGGCTGCCGATGCTGCTGGACCTGGTCCGCAGCCACGTCGCGGCGGTGCTCGGCTTCGCCGGCCCGCAGGCCGTGGAACCGGGCCGGGCGTTCAAGGAGATCGGCTTCGACTCGCTGACCGCCGTCGAGTTCCGCAACCGGCTGATGGCCGTCACCGGCGTCCGGCTGCCCGCGACCCTGGTCTTCGACCACCCGAACCCGGCCGTACTGGCCGCGTTCCTGCTGGCCGAGATCGCCCCGCCGGAGCACAGCGCGGACCAGCGGGTCCTCGCCGAACTCGACCGCTTCGAGGCCACCCTGGCCACGGTCGCCGCCGAGTGCGACACCCCCGAGGAGATCACGAACCGACTGGAACGGCTGCTGTCGGCCTGGAAGGAGCGCCGGCCCGACGCCGGCCCGGCCACCGAGGACATCTCCGGCCGGCTCGAAGCGGTGAGCGCCGACGAACTCCTCAGCTTCATCGACAACGAGTTCGGGCTCTCCTGAGCCGCCCACCGGAACCCGCTAGAAAGGCACAAGGCATGGCGACCCAAGAGCAGCTCGTCGACTACCTCAAGCGCATGACCTCCGAACTCCACGACAGCCGCAAGCAGTTGCAGGCGGCCAAGGAGAAGGACCACGAGCCGATCGCGATCATCGGGATGGGCTGCCGCTACCCGGGCGGCGCCGGCACCCCCGACGACCTGTGGAAGATCGTCGAGAACGGCAGCGACGTGATCTCCGGCTTCCCGGAAGGGCGCGGCTGGGACCTCGAAGCGCTCTACGACCCGGACCCGGACGCGATCGGCACCAGCTACGTCCGCGAGGGCGGCTTCGTCGCCGACGCCACCGAGTTCGACGCACCGTTCTTCGGGATCTCCCCGCGCGAGGCGATCGCGATGGACCCGCAGCAGCGCCTGTTGCTGGAGACCTCCTGGGAGGCGATCGAGCGGGCCGGCATCGCCCCGGCCGCCCTGCACGGCAGCCGCACCGGCGTCTTCGTCGGCGCCAACAGCGGCGAGTTCCTCACCCAGATGCTGCAGGCCCCGCCGGAGCTCCAGGGCTACCTGATGACCGGCGTCGCCACCAGCGTCGTCTCCGGCCGGATCTCCTACACCCTCGGCCTGGAGGGCCCGGCGGTCACCATCGACACCGCCTGCTCCTCCTCGCTGGTCGCCCTGCACCTGGCCGTCCGGGCCCTGCGCAACGGCGACTGCACCCTCGCCCTGGCCGGCGCCGTCGCCGTGCTCTCCTCGCCCGGCACCTTCATCGGCTTCAGCCGGCAGCGGGCGCTGGCCCGCGACGGCCGCTGCAAGGCCTTCTCCGCCGACGCCGACGGCATGGCGCTCGCCGAGGGCGCCGGCGTGCTGCTGGTCGAGCGGCTCTCCGACGCCCGCCGCAACGGGCACCCGGTGCTCGCGGTCATCCGCGGCTCGGCCGTCAACCAGGACGGCGCCTCCAACGGCCTCACCGCCCCCAACGGCCCGTCCCAGCAGCGCGTCATCCGGCAGGCCCTGACGGACGCCCGGCTCTCCCCGGTGCAGGTCGACGTCGTCGAGGCGCACGGCACCGGCACCGCGCTGGGCGACCCGGTCGAGGCACAGGCGCTGCTCGCCACCTACGGCCAGGACCGGCCCGAGGGCAGGCCGCTCTGGCTCGGCTCCATCAAGTCCAACATCGGCCACACCCAGGCCGCCGCCGGCGCCGCCAGCATGATCAAGATGGTCGAGGCGCTGCGCCACGGGGTGCTGCCCCGCACCCTGCACGCCGAGCAGCGCTCCGAGCACATCGACTGGTCGGCCGGCGCCGTGGAGCTGCTCACCGAGGCCCGCCCCTGGCCCGCCGGCGCCGAACCGCGCCGGGTCGGCATCTCCTCGTTCGGCATGAGCGGTACCAATGCGCACGTCATCCTGGAGGAGGCGCCGGCCGAGGAGGCCACCGGGCCGGTCGAGCCGGGCGCCGAACTGCCCGCCGTCCCGTGGGTGCTCTCCGGGCGCGGCGCGGGCGGCCTGCGCGGCCAGGCCGAACGGCTCGCCGCCTGGGCCGGGGAGCACCCCGGCCACGCGCCGGCGGACGTCGCGCACTCGCTGCTGACCGGCCGCTCGGTGTTCGAGCACCGGGCCGTGGTCGTCGGCGCCGACCACGAGGAGCTGCTGGCCGGCACCCGGGGCCTCGCCGACGGCATCGGCGTCCCCGGACTCGTCACGGGTGTGGTGGGTTCGGTGGGGAAGACGGTGTTCGTGTTTCCGGGGCAGGGTTCGCAGTGGGTGGGGATGGGGGTGGAGTTGCTGGGGTCGTCGGT
>NZ_JBFAJO010000166.1:0-6127 GCF_040655255.1 Kitasatospora sp. NPDC050463 | reverse complement strand
GCCCTGCCCGCCGACGCCGACACCGCCCCCGCCTCGCTGGAGGCGCTGGCCCTCCCAGCCACTCGGCTCGACCCCGGACAGCCCGGTGCCAGGAGCCGTGACGACGAAGCGCGTTCCGGTAGCCATGGCGGGGCCGCAGGCCGTTGTGCCTGCGGCCCCGCTAGGGCGTCGGGGTCAGGAAGGGTCGCCGTACTGGAGACCGCGTCCGTTGGTGCCGATGTAGACGCGACCGAAGGTGTCGGGGTCGCCGGTGATGACGCCGAGGCCGGCGAAGTTGCCCCACTGGTGGGCGTCGTCGTTGACGCGGAGCCAGGTGGCGCCCTTGTCGGTGGAGCGGAAGACTCCGGTGACGTCCTTGACGGTGCCGATCAGGTACAGGGCCTGGTAGGAGGCGCCCGGCGCGGCCTTGCCGAAGCCGAGGGCGGAGGCGGACTTCACCGTGGTGAGCGTGGTGAAGGTGCGGCCGCCGTCGGTGGAGTGCAGCAGCCCCTTGTCGCCGCCGGAGATCCACAGGTCCCCGGCGACGCCGGGGACGGCCGCGAGCCGGCCGGAGGGCAGGTTGGTGGCGCGGGCGGTGAAGGTCGCGCCGCCGTCGGTGCTGGCGAGGAGCGCGCCGCCGGACAGCGAGTAGAAGGTGTTGGCCGAGGAGCGGTCGGCGACGACCACGGCGTCGGTGCCCAGGCCGTTGACCTTCGACCAGCTCGCCCCCTTGTCGGTCGAGCGGTACGGGGCCTGACCGGCCTCGGTCCAGACGATGGTGGAGCCGTCCGCCGCGAGCGCGACGTGGCCGCTGTCGGCGCTGCCCACCGGCTCCGCCTTGAAGCCGGTCCAGTTACGGCCGCCGTCGGTGGAGTAGGCGCCGTCCTGCTCGCCGCCACGGCCGACGCGGACCATCATCGAGGGGTTGGACTGGGCGAAGTCGATGTCGGTGCTGTTGGACATCATCGGGTTCGGCAGCCGTCCGGCGGGCACCTTGGTCAGGTCGTCGTACCGGAAGCCGCCCTGGTCGCCCATGGAGGTGATGAGAGCGCCGTCGCCGGGCGGGGCGATCGCGCCCAGCAGCGCGGTCTCCTCCAGCCCCCGGGCCCCCGCGATCCAGTGGCTGGTGCCACCGCCGTCGGTGGCGGCGGCGTCCTTGCTGCGCCAGATGCCGTTGCCGGTGCCGTACAGCACGTGCCCCGCGTCGAAGGGGTCGATGGCAAGGGCGGTCATCCAGTGCCCGATGCCGGTACCGAGGTAAGGGGCGCCGGAGGCGTCCCGGACCGTCTTCTCGGACTGCGGCTTCCAGGTGGTGCCGCCGTCGGTGGTGCGGTAGATCTCGTCCGAGGGGTACCAGCGGTCGAGGGTGGTGACCATGACCGTGGCCGGGTGCTGCGGGTCGACGGCCAGACCGGAGAACCCGTAGCTGCCCTGGGACGGGGAGACGTTCTTCCACGCTCCGCTTGACGGCGTGTACTTCCACACCGAACCCGCCGTCACGCCGTTGGGTCCGAGGGCGTTGGTGTACGTCAGGTACAGCGAGCCGTCACCGGAGATCACGCCGTGCTGCGGCAGCTGACCGGTGGGCTGCCCGGAGACGGCCTGCCAGGAGTTGCCACCGTCGGTGGAGCGGTACAGGGAGGTGGACTTGTCACCGACGCCGACGTACACCGTCCGGCTGCCGGCCGGGCCGTACGTCACGAAGGAGATGCCCCCGCCGCTGCTCGCCCCGTCCTTGACGGGGAACGAGGAGACCTGGCTCCAGGTCACACCGCGGTCGGTGCTGCGCCACAGGCCGTTCTTGCGGGAGCCCAGCAGCAGGGTGTCGTGGTTCGAGGGGTCGATCACCAGCCGTTCGCCCGCCCCGCGGCCGTCCTCGTTGCCGCCCAGCTTGAACGGCAGGTCGGTGCGCTGGAAGGTGCGGCCGCGGTCGGTGGAGCGCAGGATCGCGCCGTTGCCGGCCCAGTCGTTGGTGTAGGTGCCCGCGGCGAGGTAGAGCCGGTCGGGGTCGACGGGGTCGGTGGCGAGCGCATCGATGCCCAGCAGGTTCCAGTCCTTCTCGCCGATCCAGTCGGTCAGCGGGAGCCACTGCTCGGCCCCGGTGTCCCAGCGGTAGGCGCCGCCCATGTCGGTGCGGGCGTACAGCAGGCCCTTCTCCTTCGGGTTGAACACCAGCCCGGTGACGTAACCGCCGCCCACCACCTGGGCGTTCTTCCACGCGTACGACCCGTTCCCGTCGGTCTGCGCGCCGCCGGTCCCGGGCGTCTTCACGAGCTTCCACTGCTGGTTGGTGCTGTTCCTGCCGGAATACTGGATGATCGCGGCGCCCTGGTCCGAGGAGCCTCCGGAGACGTCCAGGACCTGGCCGCTCTTGCGCGAGGTGAGGGTGACCGCGTCGGAACCGCTCACATTGCCGATCCGCCACTGCTGGGAGGCGGAGGACCGGTCCGTCTGCTGCTCGGCGGCAGCCGCCTGGGCGGTCGAGTCGCCGGCTATGCCCAGCACCTTGCCGCTGTTGCGGTTCACCAGCTCGAAGTAGCCGTCCCCGGTGGACTTGAGCCGCCACTGCTGATTGGCGGTGTTCTGGTCGGTCCACTGCTGGATGCGGGTGCCGTCGGCGCTGGAGAAGCCGTTGACGTCCAGCGCCTTTCCGCTGCGTACGGAGAGCAGCCTGTAGTAGGCACCGTCCTCGACCGTCGCGGCCTGGGAGTCCTCGTGCGTGAACAGGAGGTACGGCACGACGGCGAGGGGAACACCGAGCAGCAGCGCGGTGGCGGTCCAGCGGCGGCGGTGACGCCCGCGGCGCCCGCCGTTTGTGGGGTTGCTCATGGGTAGACGTTCTCCTTGCGAACTGTTCACGAGGGAAAGGCGGACACGGACAGCCCGAACCGGCCGGATCCACTCCCTTGTTGCCGCAGGTCCGCCAAGGGTTGCCGCGAGCCGCGAAGTTCTTTTCGAGGTCACCTCGGGGTGGGGAGACGTCGGTCAGCACCCAAGGGGACGTCGGCGTCCGCTGCCTCGAAGAGGCGGGCGGCCCAGCCACCGCGTTCCCCTGATCTCGTCGTCGGTCTCCACGTACAGTGCGATCGAAGGGTGTTCAGGTCGGTCGTCCCGAACTGATCCTGGACACCTTCGTTCCTTCGACGGGGCGGAACTTCGGATCTACTCGGGATCGGTCGGGGATCCGGCCGAGCAACACGAGGGGAGCGGTGATCGTGGGGGAACTGGACGGCAGGACCGCACTGGTGACGGGCGGCTCGCGCGGGATCGGGCGGGCGGTCGCCCTGCGGCTGGCCGCGGAGGGGGCACTGGTCGCGGTCCACTACGGCGGCAACCACGCGGCCGCCGCGGAGACCGTGGCGCTGGTCACCGAGGCCGGTGGCCGGGCGTTCGCGGTGCAGGCCAGGTTCGGCGAGAGCGGTGCGGTGGACCGCTTGTTCGAGGGGCTCACCGCCGGACTTGCGGACCACGCCGCGGACGGCCTGGACATCCTGGTCAACAACGCGGGCATCCACTCGGTCAGCTCGATCGGTCAGCTCACGGAGGAGGAGTTCGAGCGGCTTCTGGCGGTCAACGTCAGCACGCCGATCTTCGTGGTCCAGCGGGCGTTGCCGTTGCTGCGCGACGGTGGACGGATCGTCAACATGGGCTCGGCGGCCACCCGGATCGCGAACTCCGTCCAGATCGGCTACACCGTCACCAAGGCGGCGCTGGCCGCGCTGGGCCCGTCGCTGGCCAACGAGCTGGGCCGGCGCGGGATCACCGTGAACACGGTCGAAGCCGGTGTGGTGCTGACCGACATGACCGCCGGGTGGACCGGCGTTCCCGAGGCGGTGGCCGGACTGGAGTCGATCACCGCGCTCGGACGGATCGGCGTACCGGAGGACATCGCGGATGTGGTGGGCTTCCTGGCGGGCCCGCAGGGGCGATGGGTGACCGGCCAGACCATCGACGTCTCCGGCGGTACCTACCTCGGCCCGATCACGGGTGGGTGATCCGCCGCCCGCGGCGGTACCGGGGCACTGACGCCGGATCGGCCGGGGCAGCACCTCGGATCACTCGTCCCGGAACCCCACAGCCCTTCGCTCACCCGAGCGAGGATCTGCCGTGCGAGCCTCGGCTCCTGCGTCGCCTGAACCTCAGCCGAGTCGCTTGAGCATCTTGACCGAGGTCGTCTCGTAGCCGAGCGACTCGTAGAGGCCGCGCGCACCGGTGTTGAACCCGAAGACACTGAGTCCGAGCGTATGCGCGCCCTGCAGCCGGGCGTACTCCTCACCGAGGACCATGGCCGTTCGCCCGAAGCCCCGCCCCCGCTTGTCGGCGTCGATCACGATGTCCCAGATCCACCAGGCGCCGGCATCGTCGCTCGTGTCCGGTCCGATCCAGAGGTAGCCGATGGCTTCCCCGGCGTCATCGACCACGTCGAAGACCGCGTGCCCCGGGCTCGGCGTACCGGAGGGGAAAGAGCGGGCCATGGTTTCCTCCGCGTGCCGGTGAGCCTCATCGGGGGTTCGCCCCGTAGCGATGAGGTCTTCGGCGTACTCGGCGCGACTGCGCTCAAGCCAGGCGGGGAAGAGCGGGGCGTCCAAGTGGCGGAGGGCTATCGGCATCCGACCAGCCTCCCATGCCGGGCGATGCCGGAGCGGTTCCGGTCCCGCTCAAGCGTGATGGCAGACCGGCAACAGGGCACACCGCCGACATCGTCGTCCGCACGCCTCGACCCGGCGGTCACGGCTCAGGCGACCTGGTGGGCGGGGGCGACGGCGAGCTCGCGAACGGCGTCGGCGACGGCGCGGAAGTCGTTGCGCAGGATCTTGGAGTGGTTGCTCGCGACCTTCGCGCTGACCCGGATGTTCGGGTTGCGGGCGAGGACCGGGTCGAGGTTGGCCCGGATCTGTTCCATCAGCTTCGGGTCGCCGCCCAGGTTGCCGCCGGTGGCGAGCACGTACCGGGTCGGCACGGTCAGGCGGTCGAGGACCGGGTCGAGGGCAGTGGGCGCGCAGAGCTCGTTGGCCTCGATGTTGATCTCGGCGTGCTGCGCGGCGCTCATCCGCGCGGCCAGGCCGAGCGGGCGGGCGATCGGGAACAGCGGGCTCATCCGGCGGAACAGCTTGCGGATCTGTTCCTTGGTGGCGTCGTCGAGCCACTCGTGCGGCAGGGCGCCGTCCACGGACACCGCCCCCACGGCGCGCTCCGGGTTCCGGGCGGCCCAGTGCACGGCGAGCATGGCGCCGTAGGACCAGCCGACCAGGATCGGCCGCTCCACGCCCCTGGCGGTGAGGACGGCGTCGAGGTCACGGACGCACGCCTCGAACGAGTAGTCCGCCGAGCGCTTCGACTTGCCACGGGCGCGCTCGTCGTAGGTGATGTGCCGGTAGTCTCCGCCGAGCTCGGAGATGACGCGCCGCCAGTGCGACTGGTCGGCGTAGGAGCCGTTGAGGTAGACCACGGGACGGCCGGGCCCGCCGGTGTCGGTCACGGCCAGTGCGGTGTCCTCGAACTCCACGGTGCCGGTCCAGGCGGACTGCTTGCTGGTCATGCTGTGCCTTCTTCCAGGGTCAGGGGTGGAGCGGGAGGGGGCCGGGCCGGTGTTTCAGAGGCTGCGGGCGGTGATGTCGCCGTAGGCGGTGGTGGCGTGGATGGTGAGGGCGGCGGTGGCGCCGTCGGTGTTGTTGAGCGAGTTGTCGATCCGGCCGTAGCTGGTGCCGGCGTTCAGGGAGGCGGAGACGCCGCGGGCGGCGCCGATCGTGATCCGGCCGTGCTCGGTGCGCAGTTCGACGGTGCCGTGGTGGGCCTCGGCGATGGTGAGGTCGCCCTTCTGGGTGGTGATGTGGGCGGGGCCGGTGAGGCGGCCGACGGTGATGTCGCCGGCCTGGAGGGTGAGGTGGGCATCGGCGGTCTCGTCGAGCTTGACGGTGCCCTGGGCGCCGTCGAAGGTGACGTCGCCGAGGCGGCCGACGCCGCGGAGTTCGGCGGCGGCGGTCTTGGCCTCGACGCGGGAGCCGGCGGGCAGCTGGACGGTGATCTCGACGGCGCCGGAGTTGCCGAGGATCCGGTTCCGGGCCGGTGCGGCCGCGATCCGCAGGACGCCGGCGAGGTACTCGACGGTGATCTGCTCGGCGGCCTTGATGTCGCGGCTCTTGGAGGC
>NZ_JBFAJO010000165.1:0-6175 GCF_040655255.1 Kitasatospora sp. NPDC050463 | reverse complement strand
TCCCCCATCCGCGCCGCGAACACCGGCGAGGAATCCAACAACTCCGCACCCATCCCCACCCACTGCGCCCCCTGACCCGGGAACACGAACACCACACCCGCCCCGTCCAGCAGCTCCGCCGTGCCCTCCACCACCCCGGGCGACGGCTCACCAGCGGTCAACGCACGCAGACCCGCCACCCCCTGAGCCCGGTCCGCCGCCACCACCACCGCACGGCGCTCCAACCGCGCACGCCCCGCCGCCAACGAGAACCCCACATCCAGCACACCCAGCTCGGCCCGCTCCTCCCACCAGGCCGACAACCGCTCCGCCTGCCCCCGCAACGCCGAACCACCCCGTGCCGACACCACCAACGGCACCACCGGCAGAGCCACCGGCGAACCGACCGGCGACTCCAGGGCCGGAAGCGGCTCCTCCATCGGTGCCTGCTCCAGGACCACATGCGCGTTGGTCCCACTGATCCCGAACGGCGACACTCCGGCCCGAAGCGGGTGCTCCCCCGACTGCCACTCCCGGGCCTGCGTCAGCAACTCCACGGCCCCCGACGACCAGTCGACGTGCGGCGACGGCTCATCCGCATGGAGCGTCCTGGGCAGCACACCCGCTCGCATCGCCGACACCATCTTGATCACGCCCGCCACACCCGCCGCCGCCTGCGGGTGCCCGATGTTCGACTTGACGGACCCGAGGTACAGGGGCCGGTCCGCCGAGTGCTCCTGGCCGTAGGTGGCGAGCAGGGCCTGCGCCTCGATCGGGTCACCCAACGTGGTCCCCGTCCCGTGCGCCTCCACCACGTCCACGTCCCGCGCCGACAACCCCGCGTTCGCCAACGCCTGCCGGATCACCCGCTGCTGCGACGGCCCGTTCGGCGCCGTCAGACCGTTCGACGCACCATCCTGATTCACCGCACTACCACGCACCACCGCCAACACCCGGTGCCCCTTGCGCCGCGCGTCCGACAACCGCTCCACCAACAACACGCCGACGCCCTCGGCCATCCCGAACCCATCGGCATCCACCGAGAACGACCGGCACCGACCATCCCTCGACAAACCCCGCTGCCGCGAGAACTCCACGAACATCCCCGGGGTCGACATCACCGTCACCCCACCCGCCAACGCCAGATCACACTCACCCGACCGCAACGACTGCACCGCCAGGTGCAACGCCACCAACGACGACGAACACGCCGTGTCCACCGTCACCGCCGGCCCCTCCAACCCCAACGCATACGCCACCCGCCCCGACAACACGCTCCCCGCGCTGCCGGTCACCGCGTAGCCCTCGACCTCGGCCGGCGCGGCTCGCAGCAAGGTCGCGTAGTCCTGCATGCTCAGGCCCGCGAACACCCCGGTTCGGCTACCCCGGGCCGATTCGGGGTCGATCCCCGCCCGCTCGAAGGCCTCCCAGGCGGTCTCCAGCAGCAGCCGCTGCTGCGGATCCATCGCCAACGCCTCACGCGGCGAGATCCCGAAGAACCCCGCGTCGAAGTCGGTAGCGGCGTCCAGGAATCCGCCGGCGCGAACGTAGGACCGCCCGGACGCGTCGGGGTCCGCGTCGTACAGGCCGGCGAGATCCCAGCCACGGTCGGCGGGCAGGCCCGAGATGGCGTCCGTCCCCGATTCGACCAGCCGCCACAGGTCCTCCGGCGAGCGCACCCCGCCGGGGTAGCGACACCCGATCCCCACCACCGCCACGGGCTCGGTCGACGCGGCCTCCACCGCACGCAAGCGCTCCCTGGTCTGCCGCAGATCGGCCGACACACGCTTCAGGTAGTCGAGGAGCTTCTCTTCGTTATCCATCGGGAATCCGTCCAACGGGTAGAGGCCGGGAGCACCGTTCGAAGTCGGGCCGAGCGGGCGGGGCAGCAGGGCAGGACAAGAAGGCGGGACAGGAGGGCAGGACAGGAGGGCGGGGCAGGAGGCCGGGGCGCACGAGCCGGTCAGGAGAGGCCGAACTCCTCGTCGATGAGCGAGAAGATGTCGTCGACGGTGGCGGATTCGAAGTCCGCCCGGGGTGGGGCCCCGGTGTCGAAGGCGCGGGCCTCCTTCCACTTCCCGAGCAGGGCTTCGAGGCGCTCGGTGATTCCGGCCGCGGCGTCGTCGTCCTGCGCCACCTGGCCGAGCGCGCCTTCCAGCCGGTCGAGTTCCTCGAAGACGGCCGCCCCGGCGGACGCTCCCGCGCCCCCGGTGGCCCCGGCGGCGTCGGCCTCCCCGATGAGCCGGGACCGCAGCAGGGTCGCGAGCTCGGCCGGCGTCGGGTGGTCGAACACGGTGGTGGTCGGCAGGCGCAGGCCGGTCACCGCATTCAGCCGGTTCCGCAGCTCCGTGGCGGCCAGGGAGTCGAAGCCGAGCTCCCGGAAGGCCCGCCGGGCATCGACCGCGCCGGCGAGACCGTGCCCGAGCACCACGGCCGTCTCGTCGAGCACCAGGTCCAGGACCAGCCGCTCGCGCTCCGGCGCGCGGAGCCCGGCGAGCCGTTGCGCCAACGATGTCCCGCCGGCGGGCGATTCGGCGGCGGCGGTCCGGCGGCCGGTGACCCGGACCAGCCCGCGCAGCAGCGGCGGTACCGCGGCCAGGCCGGCACCGGAGGCGGCGTGTGCCCGCAGGGAGGCGGCGTCCAGGCGCATCGGCACCGCCACCGGCGCACCCGTGCGGTGGGCGGCGTCGAAGAGTGCCAGGCCGTCCTCGGTCGAGAGCGCGCCCATGCCGACCCGCCGCATCCTGGTCAGGTCGGCGCCTTCGAGGTGGCCCGTCATGGCGCTGCGTTCGGCCCAGAGCCCCCAGGCCAGCGAGAGGGCCGGCAGGCCGCGGGAGTGCCGGTGGCGGGCCAGCCCGTCCAGGAACGCGTTGGCCGCCGCGTAGTTGCCCTGGCCGGCGGCGCCCACCAGGGCGGTGGCGGAGGAGAAGAGGGCGAACACCGCGAGGTCCAGGTGCTCGGTCAGCCGGTGCAGGTGCCAGGCGGCGTCCACCTTCGGCGCCAGGACGCGGTCCAGCCGCTCCCGGTTCAGCGAGGGGACCACGCCGTCGTCCAGCACGCCCGCCGTGTGGACGACCGCCGTCAGCGGGTGCGCGGCCGGTATCCGGGCCAGCAGGCGGGCCACCGCCTCGGCGTCGGTGACGTCGCACGCGGCGGTCGTCACGGTGGCACCGAGGGCGGTCAGCTCGGCGGCGAGTGCGGTCGCGCCCTCGGCGTCCGGACCCCGGCGCGAGGCCAGGAGCAGGTGCCGCACGCCGTGCCGGGTCACCAGGTGCCGGGCGGTCAGTGCGCCCAGCGTCCCCGAGGCCCCGGTGACCAGCGCGGTACCGTGCGGATCCGGCGCCGGGGGCACGGTCAGGACGATCTTCCCGACGTGCCGGGCCTGGCGGAGGTGGCGGAACGCCTCCGGGGCCCGGCGGACGTCCCACACGGTCAGTGGTGTCCGGTGCAGCACACCGGCCTCGAACAGCGCCAGGACCTCCCGGAGCATCTCGCCGATCCGTCCGGGGTCGACCTCCATCAGGTCGAAGATCCGGTAGTCCACGCCGGGGTGCCGGGCGGCCACCCCGGCCGGGTCCCGGTGGTCGGTCTTCCCCATCTCCAGGAACCGCCCGCCCCGGGGCAGCAGCCGCAGGGAGGCGTCCACGAACTCCCCCACCAGCGAGTTGAGCACGACCGAGACCCCGCGGCCCCCGGTCACCGCCAGGATCCGCTCCTCGAAGCCGAGGTCGCGGGAGGAGGCGATGTGCGCATCGTCCAGACCTGAGGACCGCAGGGTGTCCCACTTCCCCGGACCGGCCGTGCCGAAGACCTCGGCCCCCCAGTGCCGGGCCAGTTGGACCGCGGCCATGCCCACCCCGCCAGCCGCCGAGTGGACGAGGAGCGCCTCGCCGCGCCGCAGATCGGCCAGGTCCCGCAGGCCGTGGTAGGCGGTCAGGAAGACCACGGGGACGGCGGCCGCCTCGGCGAAGGACCAGCTGTCGGGCACCGGCACGACGGCGCGGTGGTCGGCCACCGCGACCGGGCCGAACGCGCCCGAGAACAGTCCCATCACCCGGTCGCCGACGGCGAGGCAGGCCACACCGGGGCCGACCTCGGTGACCACGCCGGCGCCCTCGATGCCCAGCCCGTCGAGCCTCGGGACCAGGCCCAGCGCGACGACGACGTCACGGAAGTTGAGGCCGGCGGCGCGGACCGCGATCCGTACCCGGCCCTCGGCCAGGGGGCGGGAGGCGGTGTCGTCCGGGCTGGGCACCAGTGCCAGGTTCTCCAGGGTGCCCTTGCCCGCGATGTCCAGCCGCCAGGCGGGCGCCCCGGCGGGCGGTGCCAGCGCCGGCACCGCTCTGACGAGCCGGGGAACGCTCAGGGCGCCTGCCCGGACGGCGAGTTGGGGCTCGCCGGAGTGGACGGCCGCAGCCACCGCGGCCACCACGGCCGGTGACGCCCCGTCCCCGTCCCCGTCCAGGTCCAGCAGGACGAAGCGGCCGGGGTTCTCCGCCTGCGCCGCCCGCACCAGCCCCCACACCGGGGCCTGCACCGGCACGGCCGCTCCCTCACCGGGGCGGACGGCCACGGCCCCCCGGGTCACGACCACCAGACGGGAGGAGGCGAACCGGTCGTCCGCCAGCCAGCTCTGCAGCGCGTCGAGGACGCGACCGGTCAGTGCTCGGACCGCCGCCCCGGGGTCGCCGGGCGCGGCCGGTTCCGCGCAGGGCAGGAGGACCACCTCCGGCACGGGGCTGCTCGTCCGCGTCGCCGCCTCCGCCAGCGTGCGCAGGTCGGCGAAGGTCCCACCGCCGAGGTCGCCCAGGCCCGTACCCCCGGCTTCGGCCCCGACCACGGCCCAGTGGCCGGGCCGCTGCGGGGAGCCCGGCGCGGCGGCCGTCGGCGCGCCGACGGCGATCCAGTCGACCTGGAAGAGCGCATCGCCCTGGGCCCGGCCGACGTCTTCCAGTTGCTCCCGGGTGACCGGCCGCAGCGCCAACGACTCGATCCCGGCGACCGGCCGCCCCGTGGTGTCGGCGACGGTCAGCGCCACCCTGCCGGCCTCCAGCGGGGTGACCCCGACCCGTAGCGCGGTCGCGCCGACGGCGTGCAGCGTCAGGCCCTCCCAGGCGAAGGGCAACTGCGGCAGGCCGTCCGCCGGTCCCCCGGCAGGCCCGGCCAGGCCGATGACGTGCAGCGCGGCGTCCAGGAGTGCCGGGTGCACGGCGAAGCGTCCGGCCTCGCCGGCGACCTGCTCGGGCAGGGCGACCTCGGCGAACACCTCGTCGCCGCGCCGCCAGGCGGCCCTGACCCCCCGAAAGGCCGGGCCGTACGGCAGGCCGCTCTCGGCCAGGCCCGCGTACAGCCCGTCGATCCGGACGGGTGCGGCCCCCGGCGGGGGCCAGGCGGCCGGGTCGGCGTCGCGTCCCGGGTCGCCGTCGCGTTCCGGGTCGCCGTCGCGTTCCGGGGCCGCTCCGGCCGGGCCCGCCACGCCGCTGGCGTGCCTGGTCCACGGCTGCTCGGCCGGTGTGCCCGCCGGCTGGGAGTGCAGGCTCACCGGGCGCCGGCCGGCCTCGTCGGGCGCGCCGACGACCACCTGGAGCGACACCGCGCCCTCGTCGGGCAGGACGAGCGGGGCATGCAGGGTGAGCTCCTCCACCCGGCCGCACCCGGCCCGGTCGGCGGCCTGGAAGGCCAGCTCCAGCAGCGCCGTGCCGGGGACCACGGTGGTCCCGAGGACGGTGTGGTCCGCCAGCCACGGGTGCGCGGCGAGGGAGAGCCGGCCGGTGACGAGGACGCCGTCCGAGTCGGGCAGCGCGAGCGTCGCGCCCAGGAAGGGGTGGTCGACCGGGGCCAGCCCCAGGGTGCTCGCGTCACCCGGCGCGGCCTGGGCCGGCTCCCACCAGTAGGACTGCCGCTGGAACGCGTACGTCGGCAGGTCCACCGGAGTGGCCCCGGTGCCCGCGAACGCGGCCGTCCAGTCCACCGGCACGCCACGGACGAAGGCTTCGGCGGCCGAGGTGAGGAAGCGGTCCAGGCCGCCTTCGCCACGACGCAGGGTCCCCACCACGACGGCCTCATGGCCGAGTTCCTCCGCCGTCTCCTCAATGCCCGGGCCCAGCACCGGGTGCGGACTCACCTCGACGAACACCCGATAGCCCTGCTCCGACAGCCGGCCCACCGCCCGGTCGAAACGCACCGTCTCCCGCAG
>NZ_JBFAJO010000164.1:0-6513 GCF_040655255.1 Kitasatospora sp. NPDC050463 | reverse complement strand
ACCGACGACCCCAGCAACTCCACCCCCATCCCCACCCACTGCGAACCCTGCCCCGGAAACACGAACACCGTCTTCCCCACCGAACCCACCACACCGGTCACCAGACCGGTGACGACGGCGGCGTCGGCCACCTGCCCGGCGGCGGCGCGCAGTTCGTGCGCGTCGGCGCCGACCACGACGGCCCGGTGCTCGAAGGCGGTGCGCGACACGGCGAGGGAGTGGGCGACGTCCGCGGCCGAGCCCGCGCCGCCCGGCAGCGCGCCGAGCCGACCGGCCTGGCCGCGCAGCGCCTCGGCGGTACGGGCGGAGAACGGCCAGGCCACGGCGGGCAGTTCGGCGCCCGACTCGACCGGCTCGACCGGCCCGGCGGCCTCCTCGGCCGGCGCCTCCTCCAGGATGACGTGCGCATTGGTACCGCTGATGCCGAACGAGGAGACGGCGGCGCGGCGTTCACGGCCGTCGCGCTCCCACGGCACGGCCTCGGTGAGCAGGCGCACGGCACCCGCCGACCAGTCGACGTGCGGCGAGGGCTCGTCGATGTGCAGGCTCTTCGGCAGCACGCCGTGGCGCAGCGCCTGCACCATCTTGATCACCCCGGCGACACCGGCGGCGGACTGGCTGTGGCCGATGTTGGACTTGATGGAACCGAGCCAGAGCGGCTGGTCCCCGGCGCGCTCCTCGCCGTAGGTGGCGAGCAGCGCCTGCGCCTCGATCGGGTCGCCGAGCGAGGTGCCGGTGCCGTGCGCCTCCACCGCGTCCACGTCGGCCGCGGTGAGGCCGGCGTTGGCGAGCGCCTGGCGGATGACCCGCTGCTGGGACGGGCC
Source organism: Kitasatospora sp. NPDC050463 (assembly GCF_040655255.1). Lineage (NCBI taxonomy): Bacteria > Bacillati > Actinomycetota > Actinomycetes > Kitasatosporales > Streptomycetaceae > Kitasatospora > Kitasatospora sp. NPDC050463. The sequence goes on along the minus strand of NZ_JBFAJO010000164.1, from coordinate 5,689 downwards.
GTTGGGCGCGGAGAGCCCGTTCGAGGCGCCGTCCTGGTTGATCGCGCTGCCCTTGACCACGGCGAGCACGCGGTGGCCGTTGCGGCGGGCGTCGGAGAGCCGCTCGACGAGCAGCACGCCGACGCCCTCGGCCAGGGCGAAGCCGTCGGCCGCGCCGGCGAAGGACTTGCAGCGGCCGTCGCGGGCCAGCGCGCCCTGGAGGCTGAAGCCGACGAACCCGGCGGGGCTGGACATCACGGTGACACCGCCGGCCAGGGCCAGGTCGCAGTCCCCGTTGCGCAGGGCCTGGGCCGCCAGGTGCAGGGCGACCAGCGACGAGGAGCAGGCGGTGTCGACGGTGACCGCCGGGCCCTCCAGACCGAGCACGTAGGCGACCCGGCCGGAGACGACGCTGCTCAGTGTGCCGGTGACCAGGTGGCCGATCGACTCGACCGGCAGCTGGTCGGAGTTGCGCCCGTAAGCCTCGTAGGCGGCACCGACGAAGACGCCGGTGCGGGTGCCGCGCAGCGAACCGGGAGCGACCCGGCCGTCCTCGATCGCCTCCCAGGAGGCCTCCAGCAGCAGCCGCTGCTGCGGGTCCATGGCGAGCGCCTCGCGCGGCGAGATGCCGAAGAACTCGGGGTCGAAGTCGCCCGCGTCGTGCAGGAACCCGCCCTCGGTGACGTAGGCGGCGACCGGCGCGTCCGGATCGGCGAAGGCGTCGACGTCCCAGCCGCGGTTGTCCGGAAGCGGGGTGATCGCGTCCCGGCCCTCGGCGACCAGCTGCCACAGCTCGTCGGGGTTGCGGACGCCGCCCGGGGTGCGGCAGCTCATGCCGACGATGACGACCGGGTCGTCCTCGTCGACCGCGGCGGCGGCCCGCACCGGCGCGGCCGTGGCCTGGGTGCCGAGCATCCTGCTCAGCACGAGCTCGGCGAGCAGGGTGACGTTGGGGTAGTCGAAGACGATGGTGGCGGGCAGCGAGAGGCCGAACACGGCGGTCAGCCGGGCGCGCAGCTCGACGGCTGTCACCGAGTCGAAGCCGAGGTCGCGGAAGGCGCGCTCGGCGTCGACGGCGCCCGCGCCGGAGTGGCCGAGCACGATGGCGACCTGCTCGCGGACCTGCTCGACCAGCGGGGCGAGCCGGTCCTCGGGGGCGAGCGCGAGCAGCCGGCCGCGCAGTCCGCCGACGGCCTCCTCGGCGGCGGGTCCGGCCGGGGCCTCGGGCTCCCGGGCCTCGGCGACGCCGTCCAGCAGCGGGCGGCGCCGGGTGGCGGTGAACAGCGGGACGAACCGCTCCCAGTCGACGTCGGCGACGACCAGGTTGCCCTCGTCGTCGGCGAGCGCCTGCCAGAGTGCCTCGACCGCCAGGTCCGGGTCCATGAACCGGACGCCGGCGCGGCGCGCGTGGTCCTCGTCGAGCAGGGCGGTCATGCCGCCGCCGGCGGCCGACCAGAAGCCCCAGGCGAGCGAGGTACCGGCCAGGCCGCGGCCCCGGCGGTGCGCGGCGAGCGCGTCCAGGTAGGCGTTGCCGGCCGCGTAGGCGCCGTTGTGGCTGCCGCCCCAGACGCCGGCGCCCGAGGAGAACACCACGAAGGCGTCGAGCGGCTCGGTGAGCAGCTCGTCCAGGTGCGCGGCGCCGGCGATCTTGGCCCGGGTGGCCTCGGCGAGCTCCGCCGCGTCCAGGTCGAGCAGCGACCGCAGGTGCGGGACGCCCGCGGTATGGAAGACGGCGGTGACGGTGCGGCCCTCGGCGGCGGTGGCGGCCAGCAGCGCGGCCAGCGCGTCGCGGTCCGCGACGTCGCAGGCCGCGACGGTCACCGCGGCGCCCAGGTCCTCCAGTTCGGCGACCAGTTCGGCGGCGCCGGGGGCGTCGGCGCCGCGCCGGCTGGTGAGCAGCAGGTGCTCGGCGCCCTCCCGGGCCAGCTTGCGGGCGGTCTGGGCGCCGAGCCCGCCGGTGCCGCCGGTGACCAGCACGGTGCCGCGCGGGCGCCAGTGGCGGGCAGGGGCGGCCGCGCGGCGGGGCGCCCGGGTCAGGCGGCGGGCGAAGACGCCGGAGCTGCGGATCGCCAGCTGGTCCTCGTCGCCGAGACCTGCCAGGACGGCGGCCAGGCGGCCCAGCGCCCGCTGGTCGAGCTGCTCGGGCAGGTCGACCAGGCCGCCCCAGAGGCCGCGGTGCTCCAGCCCGAGGACCCGGGCGAGGCCCTGGACGGCGCCTTGGCCGGGGTTGCGGACGGGGTCGATCCGGCCGATGCTCTCGGCGCCCTCGGTGGCGAACCAGAGCGGGCTGTCGGGGGCGGTGTCGGCGGCGGCCTGGATCAACGCGAGCGCCGGGGCCAGGCCCAGGGCGAAGGCCAGCAGGCCGGCCCGGGCCTCACCCGCGTCGGGCTCCCCGGAGCGCAGGGCGGCGGCCAGCCCGGCGCGGTCGGCGTCGTCGTCGACGGCCAGCACGCGCGGCCGGGCACCGTGCTGTTCGAGGGTGGCCACGAGGGCGGCCACGTCCGCGTCACCGACCCGGGCGGCCGGGACGGCCACCCACCAGGGGCCGGCCAGCGCCGGGCGCGGGCCCCCGGCGGGGGTGACCGGCGTCCAGGTGATCCGGTACCGCCAGGAGTCCAGCACGTCCTGGTCCTGACGCCGGCGCCGCCAGGAGGCGAGCTTGGGCAGCAGTTCGGCGAGCGGGGAGCCGTCGGCGATGCCGAGCGTGTCGGCCAGCCCGGCGGCGTCCTCGCGCTCGACGGCGGCCCAGAACTCGGCGTCGGGCTCTCCCCCGGCGGCGGGCGCGGGCGGCGCGAAGCCGGGAGCACTCGGCATGAACCAGTAGCGCTGCCGCTGGAAGGCGTAGGTGGGCAGGTCGACGGCGCGCGGGTCGGCGGGCGCGAAGTAGGCGTCCCAGTCGACGGCGACGCCCTTGGTGTGCAGCCGGGCCAGCGCCTCGACGAAGGTGCGCTCCTCCGGACGGGCCTTGCCGAGGACGGCGACGAAGGTCTCACCGCCGTCGAGGGTCTGCTGGGCCAGCCCGGTCAGGGTCGCGTCGGGGCCGATCTCGCAGAAGACGGTGGCCCCGGCGGCGCGGGCGGCGGCGACGCCGTCCGCGAACCGCACCGGCTGCCGGACGTGCTCCACCCAGTAGTCGGGGGTGGTGAGTTGACCGCTCTCGGCGAGCCGGCCGGTGACGTTGGAGACCACCGGCAGGGTCGGCTCGTGGAAGACGATGCCGCTGATCGCCGCGCGGAACTCGGCGAGCATCGGCTCGACCAGCGGCGAGTGGAAGGCGTGCGAGACCCGCAGGCGCCTGGTCCGCACGGTGGCCTTCGCCTCGATCGCGGCGATCGCCGCCTCGGCGCCGGAGATCACCACGGCCTCGGGGCCGTTGACGGCGGCGATGCCGACCTCCGCCTCGTGTCCGGCCAACAGCGGCAGAACGTCGGCCTCGGGCGCGGCGATCGCCAGCATCGCCCCACCGGCAGGCAGTCGCTGCATCAGCCGGGAACGCGCGGCGACCAGCGTGCAGGCGTCCTGGAGGTCGAAGACGCCGGCCACGTGAGCGGCGGCGATCTCGCCGACGGAGTGCCCGACCAGCACGTCCCCGCGCAGGCCCAGCGACTCCAGCAGCCGGTGCAGCGCGACCTCGAAGGCGAACAGCGCCGGCTGGGTCACGCCGGTCTCGGCCAGCAGGGCCTCCGGACCGTTGAACATCGCGTCCAGGACCGGCTGGTCCAGCAGCGGGTCCAGCACCTTGCAGACGTCCCGCAGCGCCTCGGCGAACTCCGGAAAGGCATGGGCCAGTTCGCGGCCCATCCCGACCCGCTGGCTGCCCTGACCGGCGAACAGCAGCGCCAGCCGGCCGCCCGCGCCGGCGCCGGTGACCACCGTCCGGTCGGGCTCCCCGGCGGCCAGCGCACGCAGTCCGGCCACCAGCTCGCCGCGGTCCGCGCCGACGACCACGGCGCGCTGGTCGAGCACCGCCCGCCCGGTCGCCAGCGACCAGCCGGCGTCCGCGTCCCGCAGCTCCGGCTGCCGCTCGGCCCACTCGGCGAGCCGGTCGGCCTGCGCGGTCAGCGCCTGGGCGTCGCGCGCCGACACCAGCCACGGCGTCAGCGGCAGCTCCGACGCGATCGGCGGGTCCTGCTCCGCGGCCTCCGCGGCCTCCTCCGCCGACGGCTCCGGCGCCTCCTCCAGGATCAGGTGCGCGTTGGTGCCGCTGAACCCGAACGCCGAGACCGCCGCCCGGCGCGGCGCCTCCGCGCGCTCCCACGGCCGCGCCTCGGTGAGCAGCTCCACCTCGCCGACCGACCAGTCGACGTGCGGCGAGGGCTCGTCCACGTGCAGGGTGCGCGGCAGCACTCCGTTGTGCATCGCCATCACCATCTTGATGACGCCGCCGACGCCGGCCGCCGCCTGGGTGTGGCCGATGTTGGACTTCAGCGAGCCGAGCCAGAGCGGCTTGCCCTCGGGCCGGTCCTGGCCGTAGGTGGCCAGCAGCGACTGCGCCTCGATCGGGTCACCCAGCCTGGTCCCGGTGCCGTGCGCCTCCACCGCGTCCACCTGCGACGCGGACAGGCCGGCATCGGCCAGTGCGCGGCGGATCACCTGGATCTGGGACGGCCCGTTCGGCGCGGAGATCCCGTTGGAGGCGCCGTCCTGGTTGATCGCCGAACCCCGTACCACCGCCAGCACCTTGTGGCCGTTGCGCTGCGCGTCGGAGAGCCGCTCGACCAGCAGCACGCCGACGCCCTCGGCCCAGCCGGTGCCGTCCGCCGCCCCCGCGAAGGACTTGCAACGGCCGTCGGCCGCCAGGCCGCGCTGCTTGGCGAACTCCACCAGCGTGCTCGGCGTGGCCATCACGGTCACACCGCCCGCCAGCGCCATGGTGCACTCGCCGCGCCGCAGCGCGTGCACCGCCAGGTGCAGGGCGACCAGCGAGGACGAGCAGGCGGTGTCGATGGAGACCGCCGGTCCCTCCAGGTCCAGCGCGTACGCGACCCGGCCGGAGGTGACGCTGCCGAGCGCCTCCGCCCGGAAGTAGTCGTGGTACATCACACCGGTGAAGACTCCGGTCCGGCTGCCGCGCACGGACGTCGGGTCGATGCCCGCCCGCTCGAACACCTCCCAGCAGGACTCCAGGAAGAGCCGCTGCTGCGGGTCGGTGGCGAAGGCTTCCCGCGGGGAGATCGAGAAGAAGCCGGCGTCGAAGTCGGCCGCGTCGTAGAGGAAGCCGCCCTCCCCCACGGTGGTCGTCCCCGGGTGGTCCGGGTCCGGGTGGTAGAGGTCCTCCGCCCAGCCCCGGTCGGTCGGGAACTCCGCGATCGCGTCACCGCCCTCGGCGACCAGCCGCCACAGGTCCTCGGGCGAACCGACGCCGCCGGGGTAGCGGCAGCTCATCCCGACGATCGCGATCGGCTCGTGCTCCCGGCCCTCGATCTCGCGCAGCTGCTGCCTGGTCTGGTGCAGGTCGGCGGTGACCCGCTTCAGATAACCGCGGAGCTTCTCTTCGTTTGACATCGGAAAACGTCACCCTTCTCGGGCCGGAGCACTGGTCCAGCAGGAGCGGTGGCCGGGCGGTGGACCAGGCCGGTTCAGGACGGGGTGGTACGGGGTCGTGCGGTGTGGTGCGGGTGTGGTGTGGGGGTTCAGAGTTCGTTGTCGATGAAGGCGAACATCTCGTCGTCGGTGGCGTCTTGGAGTTGGTCGGCGACTTCGTCCTCGT
>NZ_JBFAJO010000163.1:0-6753 GCF_040655255.1 Kitasatospora sp. NPDC050463 | reverse complement strand
CACGCTGTCCGCCGCGGCACTCGGCCAGCTCCACACCGCGGCCGGGACCGGGTTCGCGCCGCCGTTGGTGTGGCTGACCCGCCGCGCCGTGGGCGCCCCGGGAGGGGGAGGCCGGCCCTCGGGCCACTACTACGGAGCTCAGGCAGCGACGACGGCGACGTCGAGGTTGGCCTGGACGTCGGAGTGCAGCTTGACCGAGACCTTGTGGGTGCCCACGGTCTTGATCGGCGAGGCGATCGCGACGGCGCGCTTGTCCACGGCCGGGCCGCCGGCGGCCTTGATGGCCTCCACGACGTCGGCCTGGGTCACCGAACCGAACAGACGGCCGGCCTCGCCCGAACGAACGGCCAGCTTGACCTGGACGCCCTCGAGCTTGCCCTTGACCTCGTTGGCGGCCTCGAGGGTCTGGATCTCGTGGATCTTGCGGGCGCGACGGATGGCGTCGACGTCCTTCTGGCCACCCTTGGTCCAGCGGATGGCGAAGCCACGCGGGACCAGGTAGTTGCGGGCGTAGCCGTCCTTGACCTCGACGACCTCGCCGGCGGAGCCGAGACCCGGCACCTCGTGCGTGAGGATGATCTTCATTACTTGGTCACCCTCTCTTAGCGCGCGGTGCTGGTGTAGGGCAGCAGCGCCATCTCACGGCTGTTCTTCACGGCCGTGGCGACGTCACGCTGGTGCTGGGTGCAGTTGCCGGTCACCCGGCGGGCACGGATCTTGCCGCGGTCGGAGATGAACTTCCGCAGCAGGTTCGTGTCCTTGTAGTCAACGTAGTTGACCTTGTCCTTGCAGAAGACGCAAACCTTCTTCTTCGGCTTGCGAGCAGGCGGCTTCGCCATTGTGTGCTCCATTTGGGGTTCACGGCCCGGCAGGCGTCTCACGACGCCGGCGCCGGACCGCACGAAATCTGTCAGCTCTTAGAACGGGGGCTCTTCCGAGAAGCCGCCACCGGACGGAGCGCCCCAGCTGCCGCCGCCCTGGTTTCCACCAGAGGGAGCGCTGGACGCCCACGGGTCGTCGGACGGGGCGGACTGGCCACCGGAGTTTCCACCCCAGTTGCCGCCCTGCTGGCCGCCACCGCCGCCGCCCCAGTTACCGCCCTGGCCGCCGCCGCCCTGCTGGCCGCCGCCGAAGCCGCCGCCGCCGGGAGCGCCGGACCGGTTGGCCCGGGTGACCTTCGCGGTCGCCGAACGCAGGCTCGGGCCCACCTCGTCGACCTCGACCTCGAAGACCGTCCGCTTCTCGCCTTCCTTGGTCTCGTAAGACCGCTGGCGCAGTCGGCCCTGCACGATGACGCGCATGCCGCGCTGCAGCGACTCGGCGACGTTCTCCGCCGGCTGCCGCCAGACGTTGCACGTGAGGAAGAGGCTCTCGCCGTCCTTCCACTCGTTCGTCTGGCGGTCGAAGGTGCGGGGAGTGGACGCGATGCGGAACTTCGCGACCGCCGCACCCGACGGGGTGAAGCGCAGCTCGGGGTCGTCGACGAGATTGCCGACGAGGGTGATGACGGTCTCGCCTGCCATGGTGGTGATGACCTCTCCGGAAGAGTTCCGTTCACCGCTGTTTCACGTGAAACAGCGGACGCGAGCTACCCGAGGCCCGAAGGCCTCAGAGGTGGCTCAGTGGGTGTCCGGGCGCAGGACCTTGGTCCGCAGAACCGACTCGCTCAGGCCAAGCTGGCGGTCGAGCTCCTTGACGACCTCAGGCGTGGCCTTGAGGTCGATGACCGAGTAGATGCCCTCGGACTGCTTGTTGATCTCGTAAGCCAGACGGCGACGGCCCCAGGTGTCGACCTTCTCCACCTTGCCGCCGCCGTTGCGGACGACAGTGAGGAAGTTCTCGATCAGGGGGGCGACAGCGCGCTCCTCGACCGAGGGGTCGAGGATGACCATCAGCTCGTAGTGACGCATGAGTAACCCACCTCCTTTGGACTCAGCGGCCACGGTCTCTCCGTGGCAGGAGGGTTGTGCAGCGTCGGCACCGGAGTAGTGACGACACCGGCTCACCGTAGCGGCCGGGTCCGACACTCGAGCCCCGTCCACCCGAAAGAGGGCGCAAGGGGGCACAACTACACCAGTGCAGACTGCACAGCCTACCCGCACCCGGACGGCCGAACAAAATGCATAGGGGTTGTGATCCGCGCCCCAATCGCCGCAATCTGGACGGAACGGGTTTCCTGCTCGTTCGTCTCCCCACCAGGAGGTGGGACTCATGGCCCAGACCATCCACCGGCTCCCCGCCCTCACCCTGAACACCGACGGCCATCGGCACCCCCGCGAGAACACCCTGGTCGGCATCACCCTGCTGCTGGGGGTGCTGGCCTTCACGGCCTCGTTCTTCCACAACCTGCACCTGCTGAGCTCCTGGAGCGGGCTCCTCGGTGTCGCCACCGGCCTCTGGGGACAGTTCGTCTCCGTCACCACGGCCGAACGCTTCGTCCTGGTGATCAGCCTCACCGCCGCCGCGTTCGGCTTCTACCTGGGAATGGCCCACGGCGGCCTCTTCGGCTAGCCGTCCCACCGCCCCCGTGCGGAACCCCCGGCGCCCCCGTCGCGTACCTACTCTGAGACAGGTACGCGCCGGGGGCGCCGCCACGCCCGCAGCCGTGGGCGCCGGGGCCCCGGACGATAGGGTCAGCCCGAGAACCTGGGGCCCACCGCAGCCCGACCAACGAGGAGCACCGAGCATGAGCCTGCGCCTGAGGACGATCACCCGCGAGGAGCATCTCGCCTTCATCAGGAGCCGCGCCTCTGCCAGCCACATGCAGGTGCCGTCCTGGGGCGACGTGAAGGCGGAGTGGCGCACGGAGTCGATCGGCTGGATCGACGAGTCCAACCAGATCGTCGGCGCCGGCCTGGTGCTCTACCGGCAGCTGCCGAAGGTCAAGCGGTACCTCGCCTACCTGCCCGAGGGCCCGGTGATCGACTGGTTCGACCGCGACCTCGACCGCTGGCTCTCCCCGATGCTGGCGCACCTCAAGTCGCAGGGCGCGTTCTCGGTGAAGATGGGCCCGCCGGTGGTGATCCGGCGCTGGAACGCGCCGACCATCAAGGAGGCCATCGCCGGCAAGCAGGCCAAGCGCCTGCGCGACATCGAGGCCGACTGGTACGAGCCGCGCGCCTTCGAGGTGGCCGACCGGCTGCGCAAGGCCGGCTGGCTGCAGGGCGAGGACGGCGGCGCCGGCTTCGGCGACGTCCAGCCGCGCTACGTCTTCCAGGTGCCGCTGGCCAACCGCTCGCTGGACGACATCCAGAAGGGCTTCAACCAGCTCTGGCGCCGCAACATCAAGAAGGCCGAGAAGAGCGGCGTCGAGGTGGTCCAGGGCGGCTACGACGAGCTGCCGATCTTCCACCAGCTGTACCTGGTGACCGCCGAGCGCGACCGCTTCACCCCGCGCCCGCTGGCCTACTTCCAGCGCATGTGGAAGGCCCTCACCTCCGAGGACCCCAACCGCATGCGGCTGTACATCGCCTACCACGAGGGCGAGCCGCTGGCCGCCACCACGATGCTGGTGGTCGGCGAGCACGTCTGGTACTCCTACGGCGCCTCGGCCAACCACAAGCGCGAGGTCAAGCCGTCCAACGCGATCCAGTGGCGGATGATGCGCGACTCGTACGCGCTCGGCGGCGGGGTGTACGACCTGCGCGGCATCAGCGACACGCTGGACGAGAACGACCACCTGTTCGGCCTGATCCAGTTCAAGGTCGGCACCGGTGGCCAGGCCGCCGAGTACCTCGGCGAGTGGGACTTCCCGCTCAACAAGCTGCTGCACAAGGCGCTCGACCTCTACATGTCGCGCCGCTGAGACGCTTGCCCGCCGTGCCCAACACCCTCTGGGAGATGACCCGATGACGCTGTCGCTCTACCTCGACACCGAACGCTGGCGCACCCACCAGCGCTCCGTCCTGGCCGAGTTCCCCGGCCTGGTGCCGGTGGCGAAGGGCAACGGCTACGGCCTGGGCAACCACCGGCTCGCCGAGGAGGCGACCCTGCTCGGCACCGGCGTACTGGCCGTCGGCACCGCCTACGAGGCGGCCGACGCCGCCGACTGGTACGGCGGCGAGCTGCTGGTGCTCACCCCGTACCGGATCGGCGAGGAGGTGCTGCCGCTGCCGCACGCCCGGGTGATCCGCACCGTGGCGAACCTGGACGGGCTGCGCGCGCTGCACGGCGCCCGGGTGGTGGTGGAGTGCATGACCACCATGCGCCGGCACGGGGTGAGCGCGGCCGACCTGCCGACGGTCGCCGCCGAGCTGGACGGCGTCTCCTTCGAGGGCCTGGCGCTGCACCTGCCGATGGACCGGCCGGACGGCTCCGACCCGGTGGACGAGGTGGCCCACTGGGTGGACACCGCCCGGGCGGCCGGGATCCCCGTGCACACCGTGTTCGTCAGCCACCTCGGCGCGGCCGGCATGGAGAAGCTGGCCCAGCGCTACCCGGACACCGTCTTCCGGGCCCGGATCGGCACCCGGCTCTGGCTCGGCGACCACGGCGCGCTGGAGGTCCGCGCGACGGTGCTGGACGTCACCCCGGTCGCGAAGGGCGACCGCTACGGCTACCGCCAGCACCCGGCGCCGACCGACGGCCACCTGCTGGTGGTCGCCGGCGGCACCGCGCACGGCATCGGCCTGGAGGCGCCCAAGTACGTCCAGGGGATGTCCTCGCGGGCCAAGGGCATCGCCCGGGCCGGACTGGCGACGGTCAACAAGACCAAGTCGCCGTTCAACTGGGCCGGCAAGCAGCTCTGGTTCGCCGAGCCGCCGCACATGCAGGTCTCGCTGCTCCTCCTGGACAACGAGACCAAGCCGCCGGTGGTCGGTGACGAACTCGTCCTGCAGGTCCGGCACACCACCACGCACTTCGACCGCGTGGTCGACCGCTAGCGCGCGCGTGAGGGTCCCGCCCGGCGGCCGGGCGGGACCCTCACGGCGCTACGGCCTGGTGCTCCAGGCCGACTCCGGGGTGTGCGGCTCGTCGTCGAGCCACAGCTCGGAGCCGGCCGGCTCGTAGCCGGCGTAGCTCGCCTCCTCGCGCAGTTGCCGGGCGGTACCGACCACGAAGACGTCCGGGGCCCGGTCCAGCACCCCGCCGGACGGGTCGTCGGTGCCGTCCCAGCGCACCGGGTCGCGGTCGGGCCGCAGGATGTCGCGGATCACCATGCCGCACAGGTAGAGCGTGCCGAGCAGGTGCAGCACGATGGCGAAGTGGTACCAGGACTCGCCGATCCCGTGCTGCTTGGGCCCGGTGACGAAGCCCAGGTGGGACCAGATGCCCAGGGTGTAGAGCACCTCGCAGGCCTGCCAGATCAGGAAGTCCCGCCAGCGCGGCCGGGCCAGCACCGCGAGCGGCAGCACCCAGAGCGCGTACTGCGGCGAGTACACCTTGTTGAACAGGACGAAGGCGGCCACCACCAGGAAGGCCAGCTGGGCGAAGCGCGGGCGGCGGGGCGCCGAGAGCGCCAGCCAGCCGACCCCCAGGCAGGAGAGCACCATCAGCACCGCGACGAAGGTGTCGAGGTTCTCCAGGCCGACGCCCCGGCTCTGCATCAGGATCAGCCAGATCGAGCCGTAGTCCTCGGTGCGGTGCTTGCTGAAGACGTAGAAGGTCGACCAGCCCTGCCAGTTGGCGATCATGATCGGCAGGTTGACCAGCAGCCACGCGCCGACCGCGCCCCCCAGCACCGCCCGGAACTCGCGCCAGCGCCCGGCCCGCCAGCAGAGCAGCAGCAGCGGGCCGATCAGCAGCAGGGGGTAGAGCTTGGCGGCGGTGGCCAGACCGATGAAGACACCGGCCCAGACCGGCCGCGAGCCGGCCCACCAGGCCATCCCGACGGCGGCCAGCGCGACCGCCAGCAGGTCCCAGTTGATGGTGGCGTTCAGCAGCAGGCAGGGGGCGAGCGCGAACATCAGCGCGTCCCAGGGCCGGCGCCGGTGGGTGCGCGACAGCGCGACCACGGCGACCACCGCGCAGGCCATCAGCAGGCCCGCGTTGATCGCCCAGAACCACTGCTCCTGCTGCTGGCCGGAGCCCCCGCCGGGCGTCAGCCAGGCCGCGATCTGCATGAACAGGCCGGTCAGCACCGGGTACTCGAGGTACTGAAGATCCCCCGAGGTGCCCGGGATGCGGTCCACGTAGGGGTGCAGGCCGGCCGCGAAGCCGCGCCCGGAGAACAGGTGCGGGATGTCGCTGTAACAGGCGTGGATGTACTGCGGCGAACCCGGCTGGAACCAGGCGGCGTCGTAGCAGGGCAGCTTCTGCACCATGCCCAGCACCGAGACCACGATCACCACCAGCGCCAGGAAGCGCGCCGGGATCCACCAGGAGACGCCCAGCAGCGCGCGGCGGCCGGGCGGGCCGCCGATCACCTCACTGCCGGCCGCGGCCACCGGGTCCTCGTCCGCCGGGACGACCACCGTGTTGGCGGGCGGCACGGCCGTGGCGGTGACCGTGGCGGCTGCGGGCGCCGTGGCGGGCAGCGCCGGGGCGGGCCCGGAGGCCTCGATGGGCCCGATCTGGCCGACGGATTCGTCACGAGCGCTCGACGTCATGCCGGACATCCTGCCGCACCTCTCCCGGCTGGACGAGGAGGCCCCCGGGCGGGCGCCGGGCGATCCGGTGATTCATGACCACCTGGCGAGAAGGACGGCGCCCACGACCTCGACGGGGCCGACCGGGCCGACGGAGCCGGCCAGGACGGCTGAAACGGCGGTGGCGGGGGCCGCGCGGGGGGGGGCCCCCCCCCCGGAGACGCGG
>NZ_JBFAJO010000162.1:0-6843 GCF_040655255.1 Kitasatospora sp. NPDC050463 | reverse complement strand
GCCGCCCTGCGCGTACCTCATGCCCCAGGGCTACCGGATCCACAGCCCCACCGTCAGGCGAACAGCCCCGACATCACCCAATCAAGTTCAGTACGCCCAGGCCGTTGCCGAGACCAAATCCTTCAGCGCCGCCGCACGCGCCTACGGCGTCACGCAGCCCGCCCTGTCCAACGGCATCGCCAAGCTGGAGGAGCGCCTCGGCGACAAGCTGTTCGACCGGTCGCCGCGCGGCGTGACCCAGACCGCCTTCGGCGCCCGGATCCTGCCCCTGATCGAGCGCACCCTCGTCGCACTCGACGCCGTCGCGGCGGAGGCCAGGCGGCTGAACGAGCCCGGCGAACAGAAGGTCCGCATGGGCGTCTCGCCCCTGATCGGCTCACACCTGGTCGCCCGGGCCTTCAGCATGGTCCAAGGCCTTCCTGTGCCCCGCGACCTGGTGCTGCGCGAGGCCAACATGCAGGAACTGCGCGAATGCCTGCGGACCGGACAGCTCGACGTCATCCTCATCCCGGCCGTGACCGCGATGCCGCGCTACGAGCACCGGGTCATCGACGTCGAACCGATCGTCGTCGTCAGCCCCGACACCGCGGAGCCGACCCCGCTCGAACTCGAAGACGCCGGCAAGGAGTGCTTCATCCTCGTCCCCGACACCTGCGGCCTGACCACGTTCACCACACAGCTCTTCCAGGCCAACGCGATGCCCCTGCGCACCTATCCGGGCGAGGCCGCCAGCTACCGAGTCCTGGAGGACTGGACGAAGCTCGGCCTGGGCTCCGCCATGGTCCCCCGCTCGAAGCTCACCTCGCCCGACGTTCCCCACCGGCCGCTGATGGACGGGGGACGCGAGGTACAGATCTCCTTCGAAGCCGTCTGGAGTGCCGACTCCCCACTCGCGGCCGACCTGCTCCAGCTTGCCGACAGCCTCGCGGCCGCCCGCCGCTAGCCATACGCATCCCTTATAGCCCGATTCAACCAGATCCTCTACCGGGCCCTCCCGGGAATGCCTAACTTGGCAGGCATGTCGCGGCACCCGCCGCTGCACTCCCTCTCTGCCAACCGAGCGAGGCATAGCCATGGCATATCTTGAGGTCATGCTGCAGGCGGACAAGGCTGACCGAGTCGCGGCGGCCAGCGTGTACGACGAGTACAAGCAGCCGTTCCTGGACACCGTCGCAGGCGCCACCAGCAAGCAGCTCCTCGTTCGCGACGAGGACATCCAGGTTCTCCACGGGTTCGAGACCGTTGCCGCCGCGAAGGCGTACCTGGCGAGCGACCTGTTCACCTGCGACGTGGTCGGCGGTCTGTCCCCGCTACTGAAGGCCGCCCCCGAGGTGCGCCTCTACGACACCACCTGATCGCTCTCAAGGCGTAGAGCCGGCCAGATCCAGCCACCGCCCGAACCACCCTGCACCCTGCCGATGGGCTGCAGCAGCCCCGCCGCCCTCTGCGGCCCCAGAGTGGGGCTGTGCGCTAGCCGTCGGCATCGTCCGTTGCCCCATCGGCTTCGGCCCGCATCCGCGCCAGCCCCGGTTGCCACTGCCTGGGCCCGGCCGACGCCGACTCAGCGCCAGCGCCCACGCACCCGTCGAACACGGACACCTCCTCGCCGGTTTCAGGCCCGCGATGCTCACCATCGCCACGCCGGCGCTGCTGGGCGTCCTGATCAGCCTGCCGCGCATGGCGAAGAAAACCACCCGTACCTGACCGGGCCACCAGGCCACTCTCCCAAGAAACGACAGGTGGAGTCATGCACGAACTCCAAGCACTGCTGCGCGAGTACGACCGCGCCCGCGCCTACACCGACGACCTGTGGAAGGACCTCACCCTGGACGAGGTGACCTGGCGCCCGCACGAGAACTCCAGCGCCATCGGCTGGCACCTCGGCCACCAGGCCCACGTCGCCCACTTCATGATCCGCAACCTCACCGCGGCCGAGCCCAGCCCCGACCCGGAACTGGACGGGCTGATGGACTCCGCGAACCCGGAGAAGTTCCGCGGCGCCCTACCCACCGTCGAACGGCTCACCGCGTTCCGCGACACCGTCGCCGAACGCGTCCACGCCCGCATCGGTGACATCGCCGCCGGCAAGGTCGGCGCCCCCACCCAGCTGACCATCGTCGCCCACCACCTGCTGACCACCCTCATCAACCACGAGTACCAACACGACCAGTGGATCAGCGAAGTCCGGGCCGAAAACCTCGGCCACGCGCTCCCGCCCGACCCCGCCTCGGGCCGGCTCAGCCGCGTCGACGGCTACCTCGTCTGCAACCCCTACATCTGACTCCCACCCGAAAACCCCCACTCCTCCCATCCGGGATCTCACAACAGGAGCACCACATGGCCAGCACCACCCTCGACTTCACCGGCCAGAAGGTCATCGTCATCGGCGGCACCAGCGGCATGGGTTACGCCATCGCCCGCCGCGTCCTCGATGCCGGCGGCACCGCCGTTGTCACCGGTCGCAGTCAGTCCAACGCCGAAGAGGCGGCGGCCGCGCTGTCCACCCACGGCAAAGCTTTCGGCCTGGCCGCCGACCTCGCCGACCCCGCGGCCGTCGACGGTCTGCGCGCTGTCCTCACCGAGGAGCACGCCGACGCCACCCTCCTGGTCAACGCCGCCGGTGTCTTCGCCCCGAAGTCCTTCCTGGAGCACTCGTCCGAGGACTACGACCGCTACCAGGCGATCAACCGCGCGTTCTTCTTCCTCACCCAGACCGTAACCGCCAACATGATCGCCCGCGGAGCCAAGGGAGCCGTCGTCAACATCGGCTCCATGTGGGCGCACCAGGCCATCGCCGCCACTCCGTCGTCCGCCTACTCGATGGCCAAGGCGGGACTGCACTCGCTGACCCAGCACGTCGCGTTGGAGCTCGCCTCGTACGGCATCCGCGTCAACGCGGTCGCCCCCGCCGTCGTCCGCACGCCGATCTACGAGGAGTTCATCCCCAAGGCGGACGTCGACTCCGCGCTCGACGGCTTCAACGACTTCCACCCGCTCGGCCGCACCGGCACCCCCGACGACGTGGCCGCCACCGTCGCCTTCCTGCTGTCGGACCAGACCGACTGGGTCACCGGCGCCGTCTGGGACGTCGACGGCGGCGTCATGGCCGGCCGCAACTGACTCCGCGCAACCCGCACCCCTTCACAGCCCCGGGCGGCAGCGCCCGGGGTCCGGATCACAGCTGACTTCGCGGGAGTAAACATGTCCTACCACGAGCACAACGACCACCAGTACGCCAAGAACCTCCGCGCCGGCGCCCCGGCGGCGTTCAAGGCGTTCATGGCCTTCGACCAGGAGGCCCTCTCCGGAGCCGGGAAGGTCATCCCGCGCAAGTACACCGAGCTCATGGCCGTGGCCGTGGCACTGACCACGCAGTGCGCCCACTGCGTCGAAGCGCACACCAAGGCTGCGCACGCCGCGGGCGCGACCCAGGAAGAACTGGCCGAAACCACCATGATCGCGGCCGCCCTTCGCGCCGGCGGCAGCTACGCGCACGGCTTCATGGCGATGAAGTTCTTCGAGCAGTCCGAGCAGGCGGCCTCGGCCCAGTAACCGCTCCTGCCCTGGCGGTCCCGCAAGAGAACCGCACGGGTGCGCTGCCGACCCCACACCCGCACGACAACGCGTCACAGCTCGTTGTCTACGCCCCACTGACGGAGACAACACCATCGGACCGGCCCCGATACCGTCCACCTCATGAGGAGCCCCGCCAGAGCGTAGGAGCACCCCGCCCGCGAAGTCCGACGGGACTACCTGCCTACGGACGGGTACCGCGGCACCGGGCGGGGCCGATGCGCCCCGCCCCGCCCGGCAGCCCATTGAGATTTCGGTGCGCCGCATCGGGTGATCCGCGAGCCCACCGATCGGAAATGCGGTAATACCGGCCAGCGACAGCCGAGCCGTCAAATGGGGCCGCACTCTACGCAGTCGGCCACCTCCGCGGCCTGGATCGGTGCTACCCGCCAGGCCAACCGGGCGTGCCTGCCCGGACGGTGCCGTGACCCGCGCCTATGTGAGCAGAACACCCCGTTCAACGGCGTCGTGCGCCGCAGCGTCTCCCTGCACTCCGCACCAAACCGCTACCCACCTCGCCCCGCCAGGGCGGCGAAGACCTGAAAGATGAGCCGTCCCGCGGTAGTCATGATGTCCAGACGCTCTGACCCGGACCGACAACCACCGCGTCGCCCCTCCGCATCCCGTCTCCGATCACGACCCTTGGGCCGAACCCGAAGTCGACCGGATCGAGCTGCCCGGGCTGGCAACGACTGCAAGCCAGCCACCCCCTGCTCTCGCCGACAGCGGTGTCGCCCCCATCGGGCTCCGCGCCTGACCCACCTATGCGAGTGCTCCCGAACCGTCCGAACGGCTCGGGAGCACTCGCATCTGCACGGGTCCCTGACCAGGGTTCCTGGCCCGGACGAAGATACCTACTGCGGAAGAACACCGGATGGCCGCCGGGTACGCCCGGCCGCTGGCGGCAGGGGAGAAGCTCTTCGCGAGGCAGGACGCTGCCAAGGCGAAGGAGGCGGCCCGAATCGAAGCCAACCTCGCCAAGCGTCAGGCGGCCCGCGAGCGCCGGCACAGCAGCGCCGACGCGCGCAGGAACGGAGCAGCGTCTGCAACGCGACGCCCTGAAGCGGTGGTTCGGCATGACCGGGAGGGCCACCTACCTGACTTCTGCCACGTGACCAGCTCGGCGATGAACGCCCGGCACCACAACCCGGTGGCGTCTCGTGAGGGCCGAGTAGAGGACTTTGGGCATCCATGTCGTCTGCGCTGCGCAAGAATTGACGTTCGTTCCGGTGTCTTCGTTCAGTGCGGGGTTGCCCGGGGGGAGCCCATCCGGCGTGAGGAGATCTGGCTTGACCGTCTCATGGGATCTGCTGATATCCACCGCAGGTGGTGTCACCGCGACGGTCGTGGGCGTCATCGCAGGCGGTGTCGTCGGGCGTCGCGGCCAGCACCGGCAGTGGCTGCAGGGGACGCAGACCGCCGCCTACGAGAAGTTCCTGCAGGCGTTCGGTGCCGTGGAAGCGGAGCTGCGCGAGGCATTCCTCGACGAGCGAAGGCCCGCCGTCGACTGGGTGTCGTTCGTGGCCGCCCAGCACTCAGTCAGCCTCGTTGCCGACCCGGCGACCAGCGCAGCAGCCGAGCGAGTCTGCGAGATCCTGGAGGACTTCACCATCCTCTTCCATGGTCGCCAGCCGACCGACCTCGAAGAACTGCGGCCGATTCATACCGCGTTGGGCGAGGCTCATCTGAGCTTCGTCAATGCGGCGCGCTATTCCCTCGCCCCCTCCCAACGGCGCCTGGCCCGATCACTGGGCGGCCCCTCGCCCTGGCGGGGCGTCGAGTCCTTCTACACCCGACCTGACAGAAGCCTCGACTGAGCGTCGGCAGGATGTCCGACTGAGAGGATGTTCTGTGCGAACTGGGCGAGGGCCACTGCAGCTACGACTTCTTCGCAAAGTGCCCCCATCGCCTCGCCTGCGCCCGCTGCCCGTTCTACGTGCCCAAGGACACCACCCGGGGCCAGCTGCTGAACGTGAAGGACGGCATCCAGCAGATACTCGACCAGCTCGACCTGACCGCAGACGAACGCGAAGCCCTGGAATGCGACTGTGAGGCCGTGGAGGCACTTCTCGATCGTCTGGCCAACGTTCCCACCCCGGCCGGCCGGACGCCGAGCCAGCGCGGCGCTCAGAAGACGTTGATACCCCTCACCGCTCTCACCGGTGGACCTACGTCGGCTTCAGGACGAAGCACAGGAGGTGGCTCGTGACGCCGAGGAGCATGCCTCTACTCGGCCGCGTCTGGGGCAGCCCTTTGGGCGTAGAAGGACACCACTCCGCGCCACGGCGACGGGCCACCCAGCGTCTGGTCGAGATGCTCTTGCGACGGGTCGAGCGAGCGTCGAGCCGCGTTGACGAACTTCAGGTGCGCCTCCTCAAGAGCGCCGTGAATTGGCCGAAGCTCCTCCAGGTCGGTGGGCTGGCGGCCATGGAACAGGATCGTGAAGTCCTCCACCACGTTGCAGAGCTGCACGGCTGCGGTGGCGGCCTCGCGAGTCGCAACCAAGCTCAACGACTGAACGCCCGCATTGAACGGCCCCCATACATGGGTAGCAGGCTGGCGCTCCTCGAGGAACGCTTCACGCAGCTCGGCTTCCACGGCACCGAACGCCTGCAGAAACCTCTCGTAGGCAGCGGTCTGTGTCCCTTGCAGCCACTGCCGGTTCTGGCTGCGCCGCCCGACGATCCCGCCTGCGATGACGCCCACGACGGCGGCGGCGAGGGTGCCTGCGCTGGATATCAAAAGGTCCCACGGGACAGCCAAGTCAGTTCCCTCTCAAGCTGGATGGGCTGTTCAAGCGAGCGCTTGTTCACTCTAGAGTCCCAAGGTCGCGTCGCGCACCGCTCCACTTTCACCCCCCTGTCAATCCCCCAGAGTCGTAGAGAGCTTCCTTATGCGGTCCGGTCCTGCTGAAGGTGCTCGGTGCGCGCCTTGCTGATGATCCGTTCGACCTCGACGGGTGGATGGTCGGCTGCCAAGGTGTGCCTGCGACGGGTGTTGTAGAAGTCTGTGATCCAGGTGGCAATCTTGATCCTGGCCTGGTCCCGGGTGCTGAAGTGCTGCCGGTGGATGTAATCGACCTTGATCAGCGAGTTGAAGCTCTCGGCAGCGTTGTCCAGAGCCGAGCCCATTCGCCCCATCGACTGCACCACGCCCAGGCGGTCACAGAGGCCGTTGTGAACCGCCCCGGGTTCGATAGAGACCTCAGCTTGTGGTTGTGACCTGTGGTTTTGCAGTTGTGAGGTGGTAGGTGTTCTCGTACTCGACGGG
>NZ_JBFAJO010000161.1:0-6942 GCF_040655255.1 Kitasatospora sp. NPDC050463 | reverse complement strand
GTAAGAGGCCGAACGGCCCGTCTCGGTCCGGCCGGTTTTCCCGATTCGGGTCCGCCGTTGGCGGACTTCTGGCATCCTCGCCGAGAGTTTTCGGCTCGTGACACGGGGTGGCCTGTTGCAGTACACGATCAGCGCGAGCGCGTTCCTCGCGATCATCATCGTCATTCGGCTGCGCCGGCGGACTCAGTCCCGTTCCCGGAACGACGAGCTGGTGACCGTGCTGAGCGCCGTCACCCTCGGGGTGCTGATCGCCGCCACCCCGCTGGGCCGGAGTATCCACCAGCTCGTCGACGCTGTCGTCAGGGCGCTTCAATGACCAGCGTGCCGAGTTGGCGGCACCCGTTTCGTCGGCTTCACCATCACGGCGTCGAGAGGAAACTCGCACCGGCGGTACAGGCAGCGGACGACCTCGGCGTTCCGCTCGACACGGCCAGGATCCGTGCCGCACTCGGTTACGACCCGCGGGGGCCGGCAGTGTTCGCCTTCCCGGCAGTCCTTGTCGCGATCCTCGACTACTTGATGGTCATGTACAACAAGTCCGGGTGTACCCCGGGCGGCCGACTGACCCCGGAGGGAGGGGCGTGCACGCCCTGGGAGACCGTGTGGACGGGCCTGCTCGGTATCGCCGGGTTCGTGTTCCTCGTCGTCGCGGCCGCGGTGGTGACCTCCATCTGCGGTGGCGAGTGCGTCAATCCAACCTACCAGCCGCTCTATCCGGCTTTCGGCCTCCTGCGGGCAGCCGCGGACCTGGCCGGCTCCGATCCCGCCGGCCGCTACACCCACACGGTCGAGCTCAGCCGCAAGGCCGCCGAACTCCGCCAGCCGCTCCGGGTCGCCATCAACCACACCACCGCGACGTTCGGCACCGGCAAGGAGCGCAAGGCCACAACGAACCGGCATATCGAGCGCGTGCAGGGGACTCTGGGCCTGGCAGCCGACGACCTGCTCGTCAACAGGCGGGAAGCGGCCCAGAAACTCGGCGTCCTGGCCGCCACCATCACCAACAACCTCGCCCACGACCGCTTCACCGACCTGCTGCCAGAGGCCAGCCTCCCTCCCATGGCTGCCCTGGAACCGGACCGCCTCGACGGCAGACGGCTGATGAAGGCCTGCCGTCTGGCCGGCATCCTGGTCTTCGCCCTGGCAGCGGCCCTAGGGCAATCCGGAGTGGATGCGACGATCCTCGTCCCGGCCGGGCTGGCCGTCTGGCCGGTGGTCTCCTTCCTTCTCCTGTGCCACCGTCACGGCCTCGCCGAGGCCACCCGGCTCATCCGCAGCATCCGCTCACTCCTGCCCGGAAACACAACCCCAACGGCACCATGACGGCCCGACCCCACCGGATGAGGAGTTTGGCCATTGGTATGCCGACGAGCCACCGGTGGCGGGCGATCCTCCGCGTGGGGTGTTCGGGTTTCTCTCCGCCCCAGGCCAGGAGTTCCGCGTAGCGTGACCGACGGACCGGACACAGAGACCGCTACCGGGAGGGGAGTTCGTGCAGTCGGGAACCGTACTGGACGGGCGCTACGAGCTCGTCGAACGGATCGGAGCGGGCGGCTTCGGACAGGTCTGGAAGGCCTACGACCCGAAGATCGACCGCTGGGTCGCGGTGAAGATCCTGATCACCGACGACGCTTCCCAGAGCGCACGGTTCACCCGCGAGGCCACCGTCGCCGGCGGGCTGTCCCATCCCCACATCGTCACCGTCCACGACGCCGGCACCGCTGAATACGAAGGCCGGCTGCTGTCCTACCTCGTCATGGAGCTGATCGACGGCACGCCGCTGAGCACCGTTCAGGAATGCGGTCCCCTTCCGATGCCCGATCTCCTGTACGTCGCGTGGTGCGTCGCCGACGCCCTCACCGCCGCCCACCGCGTGGGCCTGGTCCACCGCGACATCAAGCCCTCCAACATCATGATCATCAGAGACGAGCACAACGGCACCAAGCTCGTCGACTTCGGCATCGCCAAGAGCACCGACACCCGCCACGACATCACCGCCACCGGCATCCTGATCGGCACCCCCGCCTACATGGCCCCCGAAGCCTTCAACGGCACCCTCGACCACCGCTCCGACCTCTACTCCCTCGGCTGCGTCATCCACGAAATGGCAGCCGGCCAACGCCCCTTCGACGGCACCGGCGGATTCTGGCGCTACGCCCACCAACACGCCCACGACACCCCACCCCGGCTGCGCACCCTTCGCCCCGAAGTCCCTCTCGAACTTGAGGACCTGATCGTCCGGCTCCTGGCCAAATCCCCGGAGCACCGCCCCGCCACCGCGCAGGAGACCGCCCGCGAACTCAGGAAGATCACCGACCGGTACTACAACCCCAGCGCCCCGCAGAAGGGCAAGGACAACACCTGCGACGTCACCCTCACCGTCGAGGAAGCCGCCCTTGGCGCCGTCATTCCGATGCGCCGCAGCGAGCACACGCCCTGCCCCGACTGCCGCGGCTCCAAGCGCAGGGCGACCTGGTGCTCGACCTGCTCCAATACCGGCAGCGTCGTAACCCGGCGGCACGTGCACAACGTCCGCATCCCCGCCGGCGTTCGCGACGGACAGCGCCTGCGCCTGCGCGGTCTGGGCAGCCGCGGCTACAACGGCGGCGAGAACGGCGACCTTTACGCGACCGTATACATCGAGCCCTGACCGCCACCTGGCTCCTGGCCAGGGCCCCTCGGTCTCCCCATGTCGTCAATGACCGGGGTGCCGTACCGCCCCGGCCGGGACGGGGCGGCAACCACAGCGACGTCGCGGTTCGCGGCGGGCCGGGTGGCTGAGCGCGGTGCGCTCCGCTACCGCACCCTGGCCAGCGCCCGGATGCGCTGGACCATCCTTCGCTGCCGCCTGGACTGCGCCGCCGGATCCGCCGCCAGGGCCGTGACCGGCCCAGCCCTCGGCCCGTCACCGCACCGGCCGGACCGTAGCCGGTCCGGCCTGTCCTTCCCTGTCAAGTCAGCATGTTGAGCGCACGGCGTTGGGGCCGGGGCTACGCCTGACGGTCGTCCACGTCCTCGGTTCCGCGCGTCGGTAGGCATCGAACAGCTGCAGGATGTGGAATGCCTGAGGCGTTGTGCTGGGCACCCGGCCGTTGATCTGCGAGGTGGTCCCGTTGCGGTGTTACCTGCTTCCCTATGTGTGGTCGCAGCAGGACCTGACGCTGGTCCTGGGCACGAAGAACATCTTCGGCGTGCGGTCCGGAGGGAAGGATGGGCCGGACCCGATCGTCTGGAACAACGCCGCCCAGCGGGTCATCCCGGGCGGGGCCTCCGCACGGGGCGAGAGGCCCGACGCCGCGGCGGTGCGGGAATTTCGCGAGGATACCGGCATCGACCTGCGGGACGCAGAGACCCGGGAGCGGGTCAGATGCGAAGGCCACTGGTGGTCGCACACGTTCACGGCCGACGGGGCACAGTTCTGCTGCGCGTTCCAACGGCTCCAGCACGAGCGTGAGCTCATCGACGAGGCGAACGCCAACATCCAGCGGCGCGTCGCGGGCATTCAGGACGACGAACTGCACGACCTCGCCAGCTACGCCGGTGCCCGGCCCGAGCACCACTTCGGCCCGGGGAAGCTCGACACTCCTTGGAAGCGGCACCAGTACGACGCACTGGATACGAGGAAGCGGGAGCGGTTTCGCGAGCTGAGCGGCAAGCCGTTCGACTGGTTCGTCCTGGCGGCGCAGTACCTGCGCGACCACCCGGGCGGCTGAGTGGCCGCCCGGGAGGGCCGGGGATTCAGGGGATGGCGTTCTGGATCCGGGCGGCGTAGGCGCCGAGGCTGATGGCGTTGTGGTCGGAGCGCGCGCTGTCGAGCACCCGGATCGCGTCGGTGAGGACGGGAGCGGGCATGAGCAGAAGGGTGGGGGTCAGCTCGGTGTAGGCGATGACGCGCCAGTTGGCGGCCGTGTTGAGCGAGGTCGCCCAGACGGAGAAGTCGGTGTCGGATGTGAGGGGGACGCCGCCGAGAGCCTGCAGGGTGGTGTTCTCGTACTTCTCCTTGGAGGTGCTGGAGGAGCTCTTGCCGCTGGACTGCTTGTAGCTCCCCCCGGCGCCGATGCCCGCGAACTTGGCCTCGACGGTCGCGGAGAAGTCCTCCTTCTCCGTCTCGGCCTGGGAGAACTCCGTGACGGTGGTGGTCTGTGCCGCGTAGATCGCGCCGCCGAGGGTGACGCCGGTGGGCAGGAAGTAGCCCCAGGTGTCGAGGATTTCGAGAAGCCGGCCGAGGTGTTCGGAGTACTGGTCCTGGTCGTTCTCCGGCGTGACGGCCTTCTGGACCGCCGTGATGAACTCGGGGTTCGCTGTCACCTGGGAGAGTTCCACCTTCAGTTCGATCTCCCGGACCATGAAGCGGCTGACGAGGTACTCGGTGACCGTCTTGGAGTCGGAGGACTGCGTGCGGGCGTGCTCGTACTCCGCCTTCGCGTCGCCGTAGGTGCTCGTGAGGGAGGCCGACGACGCCTTGGTGCCGGTGACCTCCAGGTGCTGGGTGAGTTCCGCGAAGGCGTAGCTGCTCGACTTCTCCGAGGAGATGGTGGGCTGGGTGGCGGCCGGCTGCTGACGGGGCTTCCAGGTGTAGAGCTCCTTCGTCCCGGTCTTCAGTCCGTCCTCGGTGTCCGGGATGCGGCCGTGCCGCAGGTCCACGTTCTCCAGGATCTGGAGCTTCTTGGGGAAGGGGAGCTGCCTGTAGCGGTCCACGCCGTCGGGGCTCTTCAACTGCTCCAGGGCGGACAGGCTGCCGATCGCGACCGTTGGTACCGTCGCGCCGTTGGCGGCCGTGGTTCCCAGGACCTCGGAGAGGCGGATCTGGTTCTCCTGGGTCCTCTCGACAGTGGACTCGCCGCGCAGGAAGGAGTCGTCCGCCGTCATGAAGCCGATGGCGGTCAGGTTGTCGCGAGTGGCTTCCAGTGTGGCGGCCTTGTCGAGTTCGACGCTGCGCGCTTCGCCGTCGCTCTTCACCACGTAGATCAGGTCGGTCGGGGGTTTGCTCATGGTCGGTTCCCTTGGTCGGCCGGTTCTCTTTGAACGTGCGGAGGCGGGCCCGCTCAGGGGGCGGGCGGCGCGTTGTAGAAGTCGATGATCTGCTGTGCCTCGGCGACGGACTTGACGACGAAGAAGTAGATGTCGACCTTCGAGCCCTCCTCCCACTTCTCCTCATCCCCGACCGAGACGCCGCCGCTCGTGTCTCCGGAGTCCTTGCCCGACTTGGTGAGCTTCCCGGGGTGCTGATCGTCAGGGGGGATGACGACGACGCCCTTGCCGGGCGAGGGAGCGGCAGCTGCGCCGTCCGCGACGCCGGAAGCGGGGGCGGAGACGGAGGGAGTCGTAGGCCGGGATCTCGGGTGGTGAGGAGTGGTTCGTGACCGTCTTGCCGTTCCA
Source organism: Kitasatospora sp. NPDC050463 (assembly GCF_040655255.1). Lineage (NCBI taxonomy): Bacteria > Bacillati > Actinomycetota > Actinomycetes > Kitasatosporales > Streptomycetaceae > Kitasatospora > Kitasatospora sp. NPDC050463. The sequence continues at coordinate 1,563 of NZ_JBFAJO010000161.1, read as the reverse complement.
TGTGAGGGTGAACGCCCGACGTGACTTGACGGCGACCTTCTGGTAGTTGATGTCGACCTTGCCGGACTGGTCCTTTTCCGCGCCGACGACCTCGATCATCTTGCCGTTTCCCGAGTACTCGCGCAGGGCGATCGTGGTCCAGGCAGCCGGCGGGTCCGAGACCGCGTATCCGTAGTCGATGAAGGTGTCGAACCCGTCCCTGAGCTCGCCCTCCCAGCCGGCGCACGCCCACGACGTGAGGACGAACTCGACGACCGACCCCTCGAAGACGATGCAGACGTTGTCGTACTTGGAGGGCTTCGTCCTGTCGGCGGGCCGTACGTCCGTCAGCATGATGGGGCTGAACACGCCTCGCAGCTTCGCGTTCTCCTCCCTCCCGTTCTGCGAGTTGTTCAGGATCACGGTCACGCGCAGGTAGTGGTTCACGAAGGAGTCGGTGGAGAGTCCCACTAGGGCGGGTCGCTCGGCCACGATGTCGATGACGTTGACGCTGTAGACGCCCTTACCGCTCAGATGGAGCACCTTCCTCAGGTCGAGCTCGTCCTCCAGCATGGGATCGATCGAGCCCGAATCCGTCCTGAAGTCCTGCCCCGAACCCGCCCTCACCTCCAGGAAGCGGTACTTCGGTCCGGAGTCACCCGAGGCGTCGGGCGTGATGAAGCCGGCAGCCTCCAGGTGGCGCCGCACGTCCTCCAGTTTCGTGTCCGCGGGCAGCGTCAGTGCCTGCTCGCCGCCCTTCGCGGCGATCTTGCGGAACTTGATGTCGATTCCCGCCATGCCGGAACTCCTTTCACCGCGTGGTCCCCGGCCTGTCCTATCCCCACGCGCCGTGCGACCGCGCTCTTGGCGCTCCCGATTCACCAGGATGTGTGACCTGCCCGGTCGGCAGCGCCCCGACGCGCAAGGCGAAGGAGAGCAGACCGGGGCAGCAGCCCAGGTCCCTCGCTATCGACGGACATCCTGCAGCCGTACGGGCGGGCGGCTGACCGTCTTCACAGCGAGGTACAGAACGGCGATCTGTATGCCACCGTGCACATCGAACCCTGACCGGCCGCCGGCTGACCGGCCCAGGAGCTGCACCGGAGGTCCTGTCTTCATGCGCCCACCACCCCGCGATCACCCGAACGAGACTCCCGTTCGCTCGACAACCCCGTGAGCGGTACGACAACGCCCACTCATCGGGGGGATCGCGGCCTGGTACCCGGTCAGACAGCGCGCGCCGCCCTTCGCACGCCGCACCCTGTCCCGAAGCAGAAGGTGTCGGCAACAAAATGCGGTTCTGGATCATTTTCCGAAAGTGATCCAGAACCCAATTTCAGACGCTGCCGACAGCTGTTCTCAGGGGTGAGCGAGTCGCAGTTTCGCAAGCTGGTCGCGCGGGGTGTGCCGTCGTGGAGATGACGCCCAGCGAGGTCGGGCGGCTCTCGCCACCGGAGGTGCCGGTCACCGCCGTAGGCCGTCGCACGTCGTCAGCGGGCGGACCAGATCGGGCAGTCGGCCGTGTGGCGGGTCAGCACGACCACGGTCCCGCCATCCGTGAGCTGTCGGTCTCGGGAGACCGTG
>NZ_JBFAJO010000160.1:0-7327 GCF_040655255.1 Kitasatospora sp. NPDC050463 | reverse complement strand
GTACTGCAGGGGGGACCCTGTGGGAGAGTAGGACGCCGCCGAACAATCATTCACAGAGAACCCCCACCCGATTCCGGGTGGGGGTTCTTTGCGTTTCCGGACAGTCGATTCCCGCGGGGCCCTGGGTGCAGGGGTGTTGCACAGTCCGGTGATCTTGTAGTTGCGCTGGTCAGGCGATGCCCAGGAGCGTGCGAGGCGCTCTCCTGCCGCGGCCCAGGGTCACCGGTCCCGGGGGGCCCACCGTTACGCCGTCACGGGTCACGCGGTCAAGGCATCGGTGACCGCCGTTATCCCCTGGGGTGCCAACTGTTCCAGGAGACCGGTGATCCCGTACCAGCCGCCGAGCGCGGCGAGTCGTGCGGCGAGCCTGCGGGCGTCGGACGGCGCGGCCAGCCCCGCGACGACGAACAGGGCGCGGTCCCGTGTCTCGCGGAAGGCGATCGTGTCGGCGAGCGCCTCGGCCCGCTCCGTCTCCCCGAGCCGGGCCAACTCCTCGACCACGGAGACCAGTGCGTGCCCCCGCGCCCAGAGGTCGGGGATCGCCCGGGTGAGCGCCTGGGCTCGGTCCGTCTCCCCGCGCCGGGCCAACTCCTCGACCACGGCGATCAGTGCTCTGGCTCGTGCCCGTCGGTCAGTGATCTCGTGGGCGAGCGTCTCGGCCCGGCCCGTGTCCCCGCCGCGGGCCAGCTCCCCGACGATCTCCGCCTGCCAACCCGCACGGCGGTGGGGGGCGTTCATCGCGTCGGCGAAGGCCATGGCCCACTCGACGTGACCGTGCCGGGCCAGCATCAGCGCTGCTGCCGTCCGCAGGTCGTCGGCGTGCCAGGAGGTGGGGCTGCAGGCGTCGAGCAGTGTCTGCGTCCGCTCCACCAGCGCGAGGACCACGTCCGCTTCGGCGGTCTCGGCAGCCGCCTCCAGCACGTCGACCATGACTGCGGGGTAGAGGGGCGATATGCCCGGACGGCGCAGGAGGGCGTCGAGCCGGTCCAGGTCGCCGCGGCAGACCTCGGGGACCAGGATCGCCGTCAGCGGCCGCGGCCCGCCCCGGTCGTACCCCCCACCGCCGGGTCCGTGGAACCGGGCGAGGTCCTCCAGACGGTCGACGAGGTCACCGGCCCGGACGTGATCGCCGGCCGCGGTGGCCACGTCGAGAAGGAGGGCGAGCACCCGTGAGGACGCACTGCCCACGGCGCGGTCGGCGAAGTCGAGCGCGCCGCGGAAGTCCCCGGTGTCCGCCAGTGCTTTCGCCAGGAGGGCCCAGGTGATGCCCCAGTTGTGCGGATAGCGGACCCGCTCCGCCAGCGCGAGGGCCCGGTCGAGTTCACCGGCCCTGGCCCACGCCGGCACCAGCGCGACCAGGGCACGATCGTGGCAGTCCCTCACACGGATCGAGTCGACCAGCGCCTGGGCCCCGAGCAGGTCTCCCGCGCCGGCCGCCTCCTCCACCAGCGCCAGCAGCGCTTCGCCCTGCTTGGGCTCGTCGCTGATCGTGAACGCCAGCTCGGCCGCACGCGCGAGGTGACCGGTCCGGGCGAGTGCCCTCAGATGCCACAACGGAACGGGCTCGCGGGCACCATCCGCGTCCCGTGACGCCAGCAACCGGAACAGGGTCACCAAACACGGTGCGAATCCGCCCGGGAGGACGCCCTTTGCGGCATCACCCTCCCGAGCGAGGCCGTAGGGCCGCTCACGCCACCGCTCCATGAACAGCTCATAGCCCCACTCGGCCATGCCCTTCTGCGTACTCACGTCGCCCCCGGTCGTGTCCTGCCGCTGTCCCGTAGCGTAGGGCCTGCTGCGCGCCCCCGGGCCGGTGCCTGGACGTATGGCGGTGGAGGCATCCGCCTGCGCGGCGGGGCGTGCCACGTCGGTCGCGGAACCCCCACGCGTTCCCCCTCGTCTCCCCAGGAGAGGGCGGGACCCCGCACGACGGGGGCGGGCCGTGGAGGCGGGGAGGGGCGCGTGAGCGAACACGAGGCGGCACTGGCGGTGGGAGCCGCCGGCGGCCTGGGCCGTTACCAGGGCTTCGCGGTCCCGAAGTCCACAGTCGGCGACGGGTTCTTCATGACGATGGGCCTGTTGTTCCTCGGGCTCTTCGGGGCCCCCAGCTACGAGCTGGTCCTCGGTGCCCCGCTCTGGCCCGACTTTACTCATCACCTGTGGGCTGTTCATGGGATCGGGCATGGCCGGCCTCGCCCTCTGGCCTCGCTTCGAGCGACGCTCAGGAGGCCGCCTGGAGCGCCTCTACTGCTTCGAAGACGGCCTCGTGATCGGCAGTGGCCACACCATGCGCCCCATCCGCTGGTCGGACGTCACCGTCACCAGCGAGGCCTACTCGGGGAACGAGTACCGCAAACCCGGCACGATCCGCACCCTCACCACACCCGACGGCGCCGTGGTCGCACGGTTCACCGGTCAGGAACCCGAGCGGGTCGGCGGCGACCAGGTGATGCTCCTCCACCAGGCCGCCACCGAGCGTGAAGCCGTCCACCCCTCGCCGGACCCGACGCCGAGTGACGCGCGACCCACCGAAGCCTGACCGAGCGGTCACGGACTGACCGCGGAGCCGATCGCTCGGATCACACCCAGCGCGCGCACGCGTGCTTCCTGGTGGAGGAGAAGAAGGCGCACTACCTGCTGGTGGTCAAGGCCAACCAGCACGGGCTGCACCGCCGGCTGCGATCACTGCCGTGGAAGGACGTCACCGCCCGCCGCTACGACCGCGAGATCGGCCACGGCCGCCGGGAAACCCGGGCGACCAGAGCCCTCACCGTACCGACCTCGGCCTGGACTTCCCGCACGCTGCCCAGGCCGTGCGCATCCTGCGTTACCGCACGAATCTCACGACCGGTGGCGTCAGCCGCCAGACCGTCTACGCGATCACGGACATGACCTCGCATCAGGCCTCGCCCCAGCGCCTGGGCCAACTCGCCAGGTCGCAGTGGTCCATCGAGAACCGGCTGCACTTCGTCCGCGACACCACCTTCGCCGAGGACGCATCGAAGATCCGCACCGGCCATGGACCCGAGAACATGGCGACCTTGCGTAACCTGGCGATCAACGCCCTCCGCGCAGCTGGACACCGTAACATCGCGGCTGGCATCCGGCACGTCTCCTACGAGCCGTTCACCCGCCCGCTCGACCTCCTGGGCATCGCCTGACCAGCGCAACTAAAAGATCACCGGACTTTGCAACCCCCCTGGCCCTGGGTGCCGGCTGAGGCGTCCCCTCCATGGGTCCGGCCGGTGGGGGAGTAGCCCCTCTTCCTCGCAGCGCAGTGTGGAACTCCTGCGGGGTGGGACCAGCAGTGTCAGTCGCCCCAGGTGGCCACCGTGGCGCTGGCGGTCATGAACAGCCAGCCGAGCACGGGAATGGCCAGGGTGGCGGCGAGTGGCAGCTGCGACGACACGAGGACGAGGCAGCCGAGGAACGCCAAGATGACGACGAAGACGGCGATGGCGAAGTAGAAGGGAGCCGCTTGCACGCCCAACCGTGACCAGGTCAGGCCGGCGGCGGTGAGTGCGAATCCCAGGCCGAGCAGGAGGGCCACCTCAAGGGAGCTCAGCCAGGGCGTGCCCGAGTTCTGGGCGCGGTGCCCTTGGTAGGCGATCTCGGCCACTCGCCCTCGGAAGACCGTCAGGTCCACGTCCGTGCCGGTTTTCGCGTCGTAGTAGAAGGCCGAGTTGACCGTGTAGCTGTGCTTGGGGGCGGTCTCGCGTGCCACGGTCAGCGTGTAGGTGGTGGAGTCGCCGTTGTTGGCGGCATCCCTGGCCGTCACCTTGCCGGTCTCGCGCCGCACGCAGTCCGTGCCGGGCGTGTGCGCCGCCGTGCCGCACACCGGGGCGGTGCGGTAGGCGCCCGCCGCGTCGTTCGCGTCGACGAACCAGCCGAAGCCGAGAACGGTGGTGGCCAGTCCTGCCAGGAGGAGCAGGCCCTGCGTCAGCGCGCGGGCGACCGCTCCGGAGAGCCGGGGCCGGGCCGGCGGCTTCGCGTCCCTGATCCGAGCGTTCATCGCAACCCCCATCGATCGCGTCCACGGGCACCTCCCTGATGCCCAGTAGGGATGCTTCCAGGGAGGCAACCGACGGGGGCGTAACGCGGAGCTCCTGTAGCGAAGTTGTGGCGATCCCGTCCCGAGGGGTGGGCCTCGGTCCGGTCCCGTGTTCGGCCGCTCGGGAATAGAGGTGCGGATCGACCACACCGCCATGACCGGCTTCGCGGGCAAGGGAGGGGGAGCTTCTCGCTCCTTGGCAGTGCCAACCTGACGGCCTCAGGGGTGGGGCGCAAGCTGGAGGCCGGCGTGCTGGTGCGGGGTGGCACGGCGCCGGCCAGGGCGGCGGAGCACGTTCGCGAGCTGATCCGGCGAGGGGTGCTGCGCGAGTACTCCTGAGCATGAAGCAGGACGTCTGCGCTCGGTCCCTGGGGCCGTTCGTTCGGCCACGACCGGCAGCCGTGCTCTGTAGGCTGACCGCGCAACAGCCGAACCGACCGTACGCCGCTCGAAGAGGGAGCCGATGCACGCCCAAGAGGTCACGTTCATCAGGCTGGTGCAGGGGGAGAAGCAGTTCCAGGTCCCCCTGTACCAGCGCACCTACAGCTGGACGCAGCCCGAGCTCCGTCAGCTGTGGGACGACGTACGTGACCTGGTCGAGGCGCAGCTCGACGGGGAGAGCCCGGCCTCGCACTTCCTCGGATCGGTGGTCCTCGCCCCGGGGCAGCTGGCCGCGGCCGGCGTCCAGCGATGGCTGGTGGTGGACGGCCAGCAGCGCCTGACGACACTGATGCTCGCTTTCACCGCTCTTCGTGATCATCTGCGGGAGACCGGCGGCGAGTTCGCCAGAACGGCCGACAAGATCGAGGACCAGTACCTGGTCAACAAGTACCTCGACGGCAACGACCACTACCGGCTGCTGCCGACACAGGCAGATCGGGAGGCGTTCATCGCCTGCGTCTCCGGAGGTCCGCGTGCGGGTGGCAGCGGAAACATCGGGGCCGCCTACCGCTTCTTCCGGGGCGTCTACACGGAGGGTTCCCAGCAGCACGGCCCGGATTGGACCGAGGCCGTGGTGACGACGCTCGGGGGGCTGCTCTCCATCGTCGAGATCACCGCCGACGCGCAGGACAACGTGTTCCGGATCTTCGAGTCGATCAACAACACCGGTGTGGGTCTCAGCCAGAGCGACCTGCTGCGCAACTACGTCTTCATGCTCCTGCCCACCTGTGGAGAGCGTGTCTACCAGCAGCAGTGGCTGCCCATGCAGCAGCAGTTGGGCCCCAAGAACCTCGAACTCCTCGTCTGGCTCGACCTGGTCGTGCGCGGCAACAGCCGGGCCAAGCAGACCGAGATCTACCGGGAGCAGCAGCGTCGCCTGCAGCCGCTGGCCGGAGACGAGCAGGCCCTGCAGGCGGAGATCGCCGCACTCGCCGAGCGAGGGCAGCGACTCATGCGCGTGCTGGACCCTTCCCGGGAGACCGACCCGGCCCTGCGGGCCGCACTGGAGCGCCTGGACCGCTGGGGCGGTCAGACTCACTACCCGCTGGCACTGTTCCTGCTCGATCAGGTGGACGCGGGCGACAGCACCGCGGCCGAGGCGGCCGAGGCCCTGCGATTCGTCGAGAGCTACCTGGTGCGGCGGCTGCTCTGCCAGTCCTCCACCACAGGTCTGAACCGCCTGTTCATGGAGGCCCCGAAGGAGTTGGAGCAGGACCTGCCGGCAGCCCAGGCTGTGCGTCGTTACCTGTCGGCGAAGCGGACCGGAGCGCGGGTGTGGCCGGACGACGCGGAGGTCATGGAAGCGGTCCGTCGGATGCCGTTCTACAGGGCCGGGCGGTCGCAGCAGCGGTTCTTCGTCCTGCGCAGCCTTGAGGAGAGCTACGGGGCCAGCGAGGTGGTCGACTACGCCAGGTCGCCGCTCACTGTCGAGCACGTGCTGCCGCAGAGCCCGTCACAGGCATGGCTGGATCTGCTGGCCGAGGAGGCCGAGGACGGGCAGGGACCGCAGGAGGTGCACGAGCTCCTGGTGCACACGCTGGGCAACCTCAGCCTCTCCGGCGAGAACAGCCGGCTCTCCAACCATCCGTTCCAGCGCAAGCAGGAGATCCTCGACTCCAGTGCCCTGCGGATGAACATGGAGATCGCCGCGGAGCCGCGCTGGGGTGCCAAGGAGATTGCGGCCCGCTCGGAGCGGCTGGGCCGGCGGGCGGTGGAGATCTGGCCGGGTCCCATCCGGGTGCAGCGGGAGGTTGCGGAGGAGTGGTCCGGGTGGAGCGAGTTGCGGGCCGCGCTCGTCGCCATTCCCGCTGGTACCTGGACGACCTACGGGGCGGTGGCCGCACTCATCGGCAGCCACCCCGTGCCGGTCGGCAGCTACCTGGCGAGCACCTCCGGTCTGCACGGCGCCCATCGAGTGCTCACCGCGGACGGTCGGGTCTCCGACAACTTCCGTTGGCTCGACGGCGACCACGGCGACCCCCGGGCGCTGCTGGCGGCTGAGGGTGTTCCCTTCGACGGCGCAGGCCGGGCGAGTCTTGTGCACCGCTTGTCGGCCGACGACCTGGCCATGCTGCTCGACAAGGAGCTTTCCCGAGACAACGCCGAGAGCGCGTTGCCCGACGCGGAGACGCAGGGCCGAGCCGCCAGGTTCGAGGAACTGCTGCGGGAGAACCACCCGGCACTCGCCGACGATGTGCTGTCTGTCCTGGCGTTCTGGGAGAGCCTGGACCCGGACTGCCGGCTCACCTACGGCCGCGCTGCGGAGACCAGCTGCTTCCCGACGCTGGACCTGGGTCCGGGAGGGGGGCCTGCGACGATCTGGCCATTGGCCATCTACCCGGTGCTCGGCACCGTCGAGGTGGTGTTCCAGTACCTGTGCAGCCGGCCTCCGTTCGACGACACCGAGATGCGCCGCGAACTCCTGCGACGGCTCAACCGAATCGACGGAATCCAGCTTGCCGAGGCCAAACTCGAGTTGCGGCCGTCGTTCTCGATCGATGCGATCGGGCGGCAGGGGGAGGAGATCCAAGGCGTACTCGAGTGGTTCGTTCACGTCACCGCCCTCCATCTCGCCCAGCGAGCTGTTTGAGCAGGGCTCCTGCTCGGGAGCGCCACGAGCAGGAGCGGCCGCATCCGGCAGGGGACCAGGTGCCTCGGGTGCGGACGCCTTCGAGGAGGAGGCACTTGGGCGTCATGGCTTGGGGGAGTTGCTTCTGGCTCTGTATGCGTCTACTGTTCCCTAGTCGCTCGGCTGGGAGCACCGGACACGCATCTGCGCGGACGGTCCCGGGGCGGCCAATCCCTAGAAACACCACTTCCCGGTTCGGGCTGGGT
>NZ_JBFAJO010000159.1:0-7354 GCF_040655255.1 Kitasatospora sp. NPDC050463 | reverse complement strand
CCCATCTGATCGACGCCTGCCTCACCGAGACCGGACTGATCATGGACGGCTGAGCTCAGCAACAGCCGACATCACGCAATCAAGTTCAGTAGCGGCCGTCGTTGATTCGTACCCCGCCCTCGGTGGTCCGCCAGTGGGCGGGTCCGGGTTGTCCCTGCTGTTCCAGGAGGAGGAGTGCGAGGTGGTCGGGGTCCTCGACGGCCGTGCGGGCGTGTAGTGCGGCGGCCCGGCGGGGAGTGGCGGTCTTGGGCGGACTGTTGTCGCCCATGGCGGGGAGCAGGAGCAGCAGGCGGGCGTGGGCGTCGAGGATGCCGGCGTCAAGGGTGCCGGGGTCGGGCGGGGTGTTGTCGGCGGCGGTGGCGAGCTCGGGCCAGGACAGGGCGGGTCCCATGAAGTGGCCGTCGTCCCGGGCGAGGAGTTCGGCGGTGTCCCAGGTGGGGTGGTGCAGGAGGTAGTCGGTGCCGCGGTCGCCGTCGATGGTGCGGTAGATGACGTGGAAGCGGTGGCCGTCGGTGAGCGGGACGGTGGACAGCGGCCAGTCCTCCTTGTCCCACAGGGCGCGGTAGAACTCCATGGCGGCCTCGTAGTCCGCGCCGAACAGCAGCCGTTGGGCTTGCTGGCTGCGGGCACACGAGCCGAGGTGCGAGAGCCAGAAGAGCGGATCCTCCAGGAGGTCGGGGTAAGGGGTGAACGGGCCGCCCTCGTAGCCGGGCAACCAGGACGGGGCAGGGTCTGCGGTGTCGGTCACGCAGCCATCATCACGCCCCACACCGACAGGGCCCGGGGACGGTCCCCGGGTATGAGAGCAGCAGGTGTCTTCTCATTGGAGGGCAGCGGTTTGGAGCTCCGGGGGGAGGTTGGGCAGGGGGATGCAGGCCGTCCAGTGGGGGCCGTCGGGTAGGGCTTCGGGGAACTGGGGGCGGGGGAAGCGGCCGCGGCCACGTCCGGAGGGGTCTTGCGGGGGTCGTAGGCGGCAGTGTTCGGCGGCTTGGAGCAGCGTTGTCAGAGCGGGTTGGGTGTCGGTGAGCAGGCGGGATCCTGGGTTTCTGCGGTGCTGGTGGTAGCGGGTGGCGGCGTCCAGGAGTGGGCGGGCCCATCCGGGTACGCGGTATACCGCGCAGCGGGCGGGGGTGCGGTGGCGGGCGGGGTCGTGGAGGGTGAGGGTGGCGCGTGCGGAGTGGTAGTCGGTGGGGGTGACGGCGGCGAGTTGGTTGAAGGGGACTCCGGTGATGAGGGCCGCGGCCAGGGCGGCGGCCTTGGCGGGGTGGGCCAGGCGGTGTAGGCGGGCGGAGGCTTCCTCGGTGCGCCCTGGCGGGGGTTTCATGGGGAGGCGGTCGGCGGTGGCCGGTGGCGGGGTGCAGTCGCACGGTGGCTCGGGTCTGTCGGTGAGTGCGAGGTAGGTGAGGGCGGGGAGGGTGAGCCACGGCAGCGATGTCGCTGGTGCGTTGCGTGCGGGTGGGGGTCGGCGGTGCTGCTCGGGGTCGGGGAGGGCGTAGGCGGGCAGGCCGTGGGTGATGGCGTGGTCGGTGCCGGCCAGAGCGCGGGTGAGGGCGGGGGTGGGGGTGTGGTGGCAGACGACGGTCAGGTGGGCGCCGGTGTGCTGTTGGAAGGCGAGCAGGTGGTGCCAGCGGGCGGGGGTGAGGAGGTGGCCGCGCAGTAGGACCAGGTGGTTCAGGCCCGTGGTGCGGGCCCAGGCTGTGGCGGCGGTCCAGGTGAGTGCGGGCTGGGTGTTCCAGCGTCCGGGTGGGGTGTAGGGCTTGCCGAGGGCGGCGAGGACGTCGTGGGCGAGGGCGGCCGGGTGGTCGGTGCCGGGGGTGGGGTGGACCGTGACCTGTCCGGTGGCGGGGTCGTGGGCGGCCAGGGCGGCGTGGCTGCAGGCGGGGTGTCGGCGGGGTCGAGCGCGAGGGTGAGGGCGGGCAGCGGGCGGGTGCTCACGTGCTGGTGCCTAGGCGCTGGTAGACCTGGCGCAGCAGGTGTTCGTCGACGTGGGTGCGGTCTTGGGCGGTGAGGCCGTCGGCGGCGTGTTTGGTGATGCGGGCCCAGGCGCGGAAGTTGCCGTGGGCGGCCTGCTTGTCGACGAGTGCGATGAGGTCGGGGTCGACGCCGTCCCACATCGGGTGGAAGGCGGGGATGGTGGCGAGGACCTCCGGGAGGGTGAGTGGGAGGGCCTGCTGCCAGATGAAGACGCGGGAGGCGAGCATCGGTTCGCGGCGCAGGACCTTGGCGCAGCCGTCGCCGTCGGCGAAGACGACGGCGATGTCGGTGGCGGGGTCGTCCCAGAGGTAGCGCCAGTACTCGAAGCATTCGCGGGAGAGCCATTGGGCTTCGTCGCAGACCAGGACGTGGAAGGAGCGGGCGAGAGCGTCTTTGAGGACGGTGTCGAACTCGATGGGCCGCAGTGGTGGTTCGCCGGGCAGGGCGAGGGCGCGGAAGAGTTCGTGGCGGATGTCGCGTGGGGTGGGGCGGGCGCGGAAGGCGACGCGGTAGGTGTTGCGGGGTGCGAGGTGGCGCAGCGCGGCGTTGACGGAGAAGGACTTGCCGTTGCCGGCGGCTCCGGAGAGGACCATCATCGCGCGGGCGTCGAGGGTGGCGGCGATGTTGTCCTGGGTGGTGCGCAGGGCTTCGGTGGCGACGACGCGGGCGTCGGTCAGGTTGAGGTAGTGGTCGGCGCGCTCGGGGGGCAGCATGCCGGGGCGTACGGCGGGCGCGGTGGTCATGGTTCTCCTACCCGGGGGTGCGGGGCTGTTGGGCGTGAGGGTGGTCTTGGTGGTGGGCCTGGGTGTTCGCGATGTGCGGCGGAGGAGGGCTGAGGGCGGGTGGCCCGTGTTCGGCCCGGTCACCGTGTCGGGTCGGTTTCGGTTGGCGGCGCGGGGCGCCGGTCTGACGGTTTGCGGCGGGGTGCGGCAGCGGGTTGGGGTAGGACCCAGCCGTCCGGGAGCGGGGCGTGGGGGATCAGTCCGGGCAGGGCCAGTGCCCGCAGGTCCCGGCCGTCGGCCGTCGCCAGTTCCTCTGCCGCTTCCGCCGCTGTCAGTGCCTGGAGTGGTTCGGGGGTTCGGGCGGTGGTGACGGCCGCGAACCGCTCGGTGCGCAGTCGTTCGGCGGCGGCCAGTGCCTTCTTCAGCCTTCGCTGCTCTGCTGATCTGGTGCGGCGCACGGCGGCGCGTTGCTCGTCGGTGGCGGCGTCGGACAGTTGGGCGGCACCGAGGTGGGTGCCGGTGACGGAGTCGACGATCTCGACCTCGTGGGCGTGGTGAGGCAGATACCGGACCCGGACCTTGATCCCGTCGTCGGCCAGGCCCTGCATCCAGTCGCCAACGTAGTACCGGCCTCGCCAGTACACGCCGCTGGTGGTGAGCGTGCGGGCTCGGCCGTCGTCCTCGAGCGTGAACGCCCACAGCTGCCCCGGCTTCGGGTCCTCGATCGGCGTGGGGTCCTCCAGCCAGGCCTGGACAGGTGTGCGGCCGGCCAGGGCCGGTGAGGTGTGCTCGGTGTTCCACCAGTGCACCCAGTCCAGCAGGAGTTGAACGAACGCGGTGAACGTCAGCGGCGCCGTGTCGTCCTTGGCGCGGTCACGGCGGCGCAGCGAGGCGGTCGGGGCGTGGGTGTAGCGGGGCAGCGAGGCGAAGAGCATCCGCTCGGCGCACCGGTTGAGGTTCTCCACCGTGCCCTTCAGGTGCGGGGTGTAGGCGGGCAGGTCGTGCACGGGGACGGCGAACGCGCCGAGCGCGGAGGCAACCGTGCGGGAGAGGAAGTCCTTGCCGCGGTCGATCCGGACCAGAGCGGGCAGGCCGCCGATCGGACCGTAGGGGCCGTCGGGTTCGTCGCGGGCGATCGCGGTGCGCAGCGCCGCCAGGATCGCGTCGCGGGACGGGGTGTGCGGGGTGATCGCGACGCCGGTGACGGCGTCGTGGGCGCAGTCGATGAACCAGGTCACCCACGGGCACACCAGCTCACCGTTGAGGTCGACCTCGACGGGGACGTGCTTGTGGTCGCCTTCCCAGCAGGCGTTGCGGCCGGCGCAGGTGCACGTCGTGGGCGCGCCGGGCTCGCTCCCCGCCGGCCAGGGCGGCGCGCTGGCCCGGGTTCAGGTCCCGGCGGATCGCCCGGTGCAGCGTCGCCAACGAAGGCACCGCCACCGGAGAGGGTGCACCCTCGTCGTCCTGCTCGCCCGCGTCGCCATCGGCGCGGGCCTCGGCGAGCAGTTCACGGTGCACCGCGGCGGCGTTCCCGCACCACAGAACCAGCCGGGCATGCAACTGCGGGGTGACCGTGAAACGCTCCCGCTGCCTCGTGCCGGTCCTTCCCTCGGTACGCGCCGCGGCCAGCCAGCGCCACACCGTACGCAGCGAGACCTCCACCGCGTCCGCGACCAGCCGCACATGGCCAGTCGTCAACTCACCTCTCATGTCCAGGGCCAGCAGCCGGTCCACCGCCTGCTGCCGCGCGAGCACAACCGGCACCACCCGCCCGGCGCCGGCCTGCCCGGCCTCCTCCCGCATGAACACCGCCCCACTCCCCCGGCCGCTGTGAGAACCCGCGCCCCTCCGGCACAGGCGCCTTGGATCCAGGAAGCCGGAGTCTGCGCAGGCGTGACACCGCAATCGGCATTCCGCTGACACCACAGTGGGTTGTGCGGTACACGCACGGTTTGGCTGCGGCAGCGGGCGGCGCGGTTGGGCGGTACGCGCGCGACCTGCGCGGTTCGAGACGGAAGGCCGGCCACTTCCACCAGGCAGGACCGGTCCGCCGGGTGGTGCCGTGCTCGGGCCGCTTTCGGATACGGCCGGTGCCAACGCTGAAATTCGCCAGCCGTTCCATCATGTGTCGGGCAGGATGCTGCCCTGTGAACCACGTACTGCACGGGCTGGCCGCCAACCCGGCGCTGCCCTCCGAACCGGTCGACCGGCTGATCGCAGTGGCGGACCCCGACCTCGCCGAGGCCCTGGCCTGCCGCCCGGACCTCAGCCATGCACAGGTGAGAGCGCTGGCCTCCCGCTTCGAAGAAGCCGCAGTGCGGCTCGCGTACGAGGGCCGGCTCAGCGCCACCGACGTCAACCCCGCCGTACAGCCGCGCGCCGCGCTCGCCCTGCTCGAAGAAGGCACCGGCAGGCCGCAGTGGGCGCGACTGTTCGCCGCCGATCCCCTCGTGGAGTCCCGGGAGAAGCTGGCCGCCTGCCCCGATCTGCCGAGGGACGTGGCGGCGGCGCTCGCCACGGACCCGGAGGTTCGAGTCGTCGCGGAACTCGCGCTGTGGACGGTGTCGGACCTCGCCGCCCGGCTCGCGCAGCACCCGCACACCGAGGTCCGCCGCGCAGCGGCGGCCAACGAGGCGACACCGCCGACCCTACTGGCGGCGTTGCTCACCGGAGAGGGGCTGCCGGCGGCACGGTCCTGCCCGGTCTGCGACCGCGAGACGACCCCTTTCGTCCACGACCCGCACTGTCCGGACCCCGACTGCGAGCTGCCGCCGGGAGCCGCCTGCGACGGCTCCCACGAGTCCGCTGCGCACGACATCCAGGAAGCGGCCCTGCGCAACCCGGCCACCCCCGCAGCCGCAGCCGTGTTCTTCGCCGACCACCCCTCGGTGCTGCTGCGCCAGGAACTGGCCGCCCGCCCCGACCTGCCGCCCCAGGTGTACGCGCGACTCGCCGAGGATCCCGTCCCCTGGGTCCGGGCCCGACTCGCGGACAATCCCGCGATCGACGAAGCCCTGATCCGCACCCTGGCCACCGACCGCGGTCACGACGTCCAGCGCCGGCTCGCGCACCACCCGCTCCTGCCGCTCGACGTCCTCGCCCACCTTGCCAGTGCCACCCGGCTCGGCTCTCCCCTGCTGCCGCGCATCACCGCGGCCTGTCCGGCCGAGGTCGAAGGGCTGGCCGCCTCACCCGATGCGACCGTGCGGATGCTCCTGGCCCAACGCCGCGACCTGCCGGCCGAAATCCGCGACACGCTGGCCCGCGACCCCGACGCCAAAGTGGTCAAGTCCATCGCACCGCACCCAGGACTCTCTGAAACCCGGTTGCGGGCGATGGTCGAACGGCACGGGCCGCGAGTCGTCGCGAAGGTGGCGGCCAATCCCGACGCGACACCCGCCCTGCTGGAACATCTGGCCCGACACCGGCCGCCGGTGCAGAAGGCGTTCCGCGAAATCGCCCGCCACCGCCACGCGACGGCCCCGGCCCTGCTCGCGTGCCTGACCGACCGACAGGCCAGGCCCATCGCCGCCAGCCATCCGGCCCTACCGCCTGCGGTCATCGTCGAACTGCTCGCCGACGACAACTGGCAGGTAGTGGAAGCGGCCGCCGCCAACCCGTCACTGCCACCGGCATCGATGCTGGAACTGGTGCCCTGACCGGGCCAGGACGCCGCCCCGGCCGAGCGAAAACCCATGGCCTGACAGCCTGCCAGGGCGATTGACTGGCACTGGGCACAACACCGACCGACGAGGGGTATCCGTGGAAGACCCGGATTTCGCAGTTCTGCTGGCCGGCGACTCCCCTCACGACCCGACGGCCCTCAAAGCGGTCCGCACGGTCACCGGGCTGAGCCTGTGGCGCAGCCGGCAGCTGTTGGACAGCGCGCCCGCCACCGTCAGGTCGGGTCTCCCGTTCGACATCGCCGCTCGCACAGCGCAGCACCTGCGCCAGGCCGGCGTACCAACTGGGATCCGGTGCGGCTGGTGCCGACGCACCCTGCCCGGCGACGACATCCCTGTCGACCCCGGCCCCTGCGCGTCCCCGTACTGGCCCGCCGCCCACTGCCAGGCCAACTCCATGACCAGCTGCGACTGCGACTTCTGCGAGGCTTACGGCCCCCTGCCCGGGCACACCACCCACCCCGGCCCCTGAACCCATGCCGACGGGCCGGCCCAGGTACAGCGGGGCAGCCGCCGCTCGCACCAAGCCACAGCAGAGCAACGCGCGCAGCGGGGCGGAGACCGGAAGGCTGGAAGGACGGGAACCACGGCGCCGCGCCCAACGGCTTACGCCAAAGGGCAGGGGGATTCGGATTGTGCTGAGGCCGTACCGGACACCCGACCGCGAGCCCGGGCTCGATCCATGAGCCCAGGTCCGACACCACCCGGCACCAAACTGGCCGCCCGTTCAGGGATCTGCATCAAGATGTCACTGGCCGATGTCTCCTGATGTCACCACACATCCGCACCCCGATGACACCCAGCACTCCCCCACCCCCATACGCCACCGTCATGAAGGGCCGGTGACACCGATTGATCCCCCAGTGACAACAATCCGCAGTGGGCTTGATCCGCTTTGACGGACACTCCTGATCAGGGGCTTCGGCCCCGGAAGGATGATGTCCATCATGGAGAGCATGGGGAAGAAGAAGCCGA
>NZ_JBFAJO010000158.1:0-7754 GCF_040655255.1 Kitasatospora sp. NPDC050463 | reverse complement strand
CCTGCGCGTACCTCATGCCCCAGGGCTACCGGATCCACAGCCCCACCGTCAGGCGAACAGCCCCGACATCACCCAATCAAGTTCAGTACGGCCGCCCCACCGAAGCCATCGCCGCTTTCCCCTCCACCGCCGAGCAGCGCGCGGCGTACGAGCAGCTCGAACGCGCATGGAAGCCGGCCGAGCCCCACGACCTCGCTGAGGCACTCGCCCAGATCGAGTGGGACGAGGAGTACGAGGACTAGGGCCAATACCAGTGACTTAATTATCCCAGGCTCTGGGGACCTTGGTCGGAGGGTTGGTCGGGGCGGTCCTGTAGTGGGGTGCGATGGTGACCGCTTCGGCCGGGGTGCGGGTGGGCTGGGGCCAGTGCCGGTGGTCGGATCGTTTGACGACGCGGGGGTTGGAGCGTCGGCGGCGGGCTGGCAGCAGGTGGCGGGCTATCTCCCGCAGGCCGTCGGCGAGGGCGGCGGCCAGGTGCTCAGGGGGAAAAGGCCGCCTGCGCGGTCACCTGGCGGCGCAGGAGGCGGAGGGAGCGGGTGAAGGAGAGCCGGTCCGGGTCGATGCCGGCCTGGTCTGCGCTGTCGTGCATGAGCGTGCGGATGGCGTGGTGGACGAGCAGGTGGCCCCAGACCTCCTGTTCGACGCCCTCGGGCGAGCGGGAGCGCAGGACCCGGGCGGGGCCGCGCTGGTGGGTCTTCAGTTCGTTCAGCGTGGTTTCGAGCTCCCAGCGTTCGTTGTAGAGGGCTGCCAACTCTGTTGCGGGTGCGGCCCTGTGATCGAGGATGCTGGTGATCAGCCGGTACGGGGCCGGGTGCTGCGGGCGGGGGTCATCCAGGGTGTACTCGATGACCCGCACGACGGTCGGGTCGGTGCGCTTGCGGTGGTCACGGGCGGCGACGATGTCGGACAGGTAGGACCCGTCGGGGAGTTCCCGCCGCACGGGCAGCACGGCGCTGGACCTGATCCGCCACAGCAGGTCCGCGCCGCCGGCCGAGGCGGCCCGCCACTGCTCCAGACCGGCGAAGCCCCGGTCGGCCATCAGCAGGTCACCTGGGCCAAGGGCCTCGAACAGCTCCCGGGCCAGGACGGTCTCCGCGGTGGTGAACGGCCCCAGGGCCGCATGGGTGATCGCGTGCGTGCCGCACTCGGCCAGCGCGACCACCCGCACCTGCGGGAACGCCGACCGCTCACGCCGGTGGGTCTTCGGCCGTCCGAACCGCGCGTCATTCTCCTCGCTGTCCGGCACGTCGAACGTCGTTCCGTCGACTGCCAGCAGACGCCAACGCCCGTACCAAGCGCCAGGGGTGGAGTCGGTCGCTACAGGCCCCGCGACCTGCTCGAACAGCGCCTTGAGCGGCTCCGGTCCGAGCTTGACCCGGGCCCGGGAGATCGCCGCGGTGGTGGGCACCTGCCACGACCCGGACCAACGCCTAGCCCAGGCCAGCCCCTCGGTCAGCAGCCTCGCAACCTCCTCGTACCCGTGCCCGGAGAACAGGCACATCGCGAGGACGAAGTACACCACCACCCTTGGCGGCAGCAGCCGTTGACGCTGACCGGCCTTCCCGGACTCCTCCACGATCCGGTCCACCAGCTCCGGCGGAAACGTGCGAGTCAGCAAACCGATCGCGATCCGGTCCGACAGTCGCTCGTCCGTCGCCGGCTTGACCTGCCCAGGGCGTGGCATCCAGGCACCTCCTGGGCAGGCAGCCTACCAGCAGAAATCCTTAAGTCACTGGTATTGGGCCGAGGGGGCGAGCTTCGCGGCCTCAGCACCGCACATCGCCTGCCCGTACAGGGTCGCAAGGGCGCCGTCGATGGGGTGGGGCTGCGGCCGCCCGGAGGCGTCCGGCTTGTTCCACCTCTGGAGGTTGACCGCGACGGACATCTGACGCTTGCCGTCGCCCCGGGTCAGGGAGATCGTCCCGGCTCCCCAGACCGTGCCGTCGTGGCCCCAGAACGTGCCGCAGTCCGTGGCGATCTCGTGGAGGCCGAGGCCGTACCGGATCATCGATCCGTCCAGGGCGCGGACCGGGACCGTGCGCTGCATCTCCGCGAGCGACTCCCCGCTGACGATCCGGCCGGCCAGCAGCTCGGCGTAGAAGCGGTTGAGGTCCGCCATGGTCGACACGAGCGAGGCGCCCGTCCCCGTCCAGGACATGTTGTAGACGCTGTAGTCGCGCGGCGGGTCGATGAGGCCGTAGAAGGCTTCGTACATCCGCGCGTGCGGTCCCTGGATGCGCGTCCCGGTCGGGAA
This sequence comes from Kitasatospora sp. NPDC050463, assembly GCF_040655255.1. Taxonomy (NCBI): domain Bacteria; kingdom Bacillati; phylum Actinomycetota; class Actinomycetes; order Kitasatosporales; family Streptomycetaceae; genus Kitasatospora; species Kitasatospora sp. NPDC050463. Next base: position 5,500 of record NZ_JBFAJO010000158.1, on the reverse strand, counting down.
GACGGTGTTCCGGAGGCCGGCGCGCTCGATGACGTTCCGGGTGATGTACTCCTCCGCCGGGGTGCCGGTCACCTCTTCCAGAAGCTCACCGAGGATCAGCCAGTTGCTGTTCGAGTACACCCCCGGAAGGGCGCCGGGCTCGCCGGCGGGGGGCGCCGCGAGGCCCATCGCGATCAGCTCCTCCGGGCGGAACTCCCTGAACCGGTTGTCGTCGAGGCTCTCGGTCGTGACGTCCGGCAGGGAGGGGAAGGCCCCGAGCGAGGGGAACGCGTAGGGGATGTAGTCGGGGATGCCGCTGGTGTTGTTCAGGAGCATCCGGACCGTGATCCTCATGCCGCGCTCCCCCGGCACCAGTTGCGGCAGATAGTCGCCGATCGGCGCGTCGAGCCGGATCCGGCCCTGCTCGACCTGCTGCATGACGGCGGCGGCGGTGAAGGTCTTGGTGATGCTGCCGACGCGCTGCCGCATGTCCGCGCCGACGGGACGGCCGGTCCGGAGGTCGGCAACCCCTGAGGCGCCCCGCCAGGTCAGACCGGTGTCGCGCACCTCGGCGAACACCCCCGGGACACCCGCGCGGTGGACACCGTCCAGGGCGGACCGCAGCGCCGCGCGGTCGAGGCCGTTCGACGGCGCGGGAACCGCCGCCACCGTGCCCGTACAAGCGACGAGTGCCGCCACTGTCGCGCACAACACCGTTCGGAGCTTCATGCCAATCGTCCTTCGCTGTCGATGAGATGAGACGAGAAGATAATGAGAGATGGGCGAGAGGGGTGAGACGCGTGGTCAGCCGGCCAGGGCTCGGCGCAGGACCGCGCCGAGTTCCGCGTTCTGCCGCTGCGAGACCTCGGCGGAGAGGATCGCCTGCGATCCGTGGAAGGTGCCGGGCCACTGGTGGAGTTCGACCGACACGCCCGCCTGCATCAGGCGCAGCGCGTACGCGACGCCCTCGTCGCGGTTCGGGCAGAACTCCGCGGTGGCGATGTAGGCCGGCGGCAGGCCGGCCAGGTCGGAGGCCCGGGCCGGGGCGGCGTACGGGGTGGCGGGCCGGTCGCCCAGGTAGTGCCGCCACGCTGCGGCGCGCGCGCCGCTGTTGAACCAGGGCGTGTCGGTGAAGTTCCGCGCCGACCACGTATTCTGACGGTCGTCCAGGCCCGGCTGGTTGAGCAGCTGGAACCGGATCGCGGGGCCCTGCTCGTCCCGCGCCCTCAGGGCCGCCGCGGCCGCGAGGTTCGCCCCGGCGCTGTGCCCGCCGATCGCGATCCGCGCCGGGTCGGCGCCGAGTGCGTCCGCGTGCCCGGCCACCCAGGCCAGTACGGCGTAGGCGTCGTCCAGGGCCGCCGGGAACGGGTCCTCGGGCGCCAGGCGGTACCCCACCGAGACGACCACCGCCCCGGAGAGGCCGGCGACCCGGGCGGCCCAGGGATGTTCGGTGTCGAGGTCGCCGAAGACTCCGCCGCCGCCGTGCAGCCAGACGATCGCGCCCCGCGCCGCGCGCGGGCGGTAGACCCGTACCGGCACGCCCGGTCCCGCGGGCCGGGTCACCGTGTGGTCCTCGACCCCCATGCCGGAGGTGTCCGGCGCCGGCGCGGCGGCGGCCCGGGCGGCGAATTCCTTGCGCCCGGCGACCGGGTCGCTCATGTCCATGAGGGGCAGGAAGGGGATGAACGCTTCGAGTTCGGGATCCATGACGCCATCCTCACGGCCGCCGCCCGGGGCGGTCATCCGCCGTCCGTCGCGCATCCCGCCCCGAAATCGCGTCGTTCGGCGCACCCGACTCCTTCTATCCTTCCGGTATGGAAGCACTGGCCGTACGGCTGTCGGGACTTGATCCGTACGTCGACGGGGCGATCCGCATCATCGCGTTCTACGACACGCTGATGCGGCGGCGCGTGGATCTGGCGGCGCTAGCCCGGGCTTCGGCGGGCCTGGCCGAGTGCACGGCGGGGATCGGACTCCACGCCACGGGCCGGGTGATCCGCCACGCGCCCGACGGCAGACCGGCGTCGGGCGGCCCACCGCCGTCCGCGTCCTCCACGACGCCGATCACGCTCGACGAGGAGGAGATCGGCACGGTCTGGCTGGAACGCCCCGGCCCCCCGAGCCCCCTCGACGACGTGCTCCTGGACCGGCTGGCCATCGCCGCCGCCGGGGTCGTCGAGCGGCACGGTCCGGCGCGCACCACCATGGCCGACCCCGCGCTCGTCGAACTGGTCATCAGCTCCGACAGCGACGAGGCGGCCCGGGCCCGGGCGCTACGCCTCCTGGGCTTCGCCGCCGACGTGCCGGTCCACGTCGTCGCCGTACGGACGCGGCTCCCGCTCGACCGGGTCGGCGGCCTGATCTGCCCGGCCCGCCCGGTGAAGGCGGCGCCGCTGGCCGACGTGGGCGTCGTCTTGGCCACGGCCCTGGAGCCGGCCCGGTTCCCGGCGGACGTACGGGCGGGCATCGGCGCCGCCGGAAGCCCCGACCGGTCCTGGCGGCAGGCCCGCACCGCCCTCCGCTTCACGACCCCGCGCGAACCCGTCATCCGCTACCGGGATCTGGGCGCGCTGGCCCTCCTGGCCGACGTCCCCCAGGACACCGCGCGGGAGAACACCGACGTGGCCGCCGTCGCCCGGCTCGCCGCCGATCCGGAGGACCTGGAGACACTGGACACCTACTGCGCCACCGGCTCACTGCGCCGGGCCGCAGGCCTCCTCCACCTGCACCACAGCAGCATCGCCCGCCGCCTCGAACAGATCTCGAAGACCCTCGGCATCGACGTCACCGACCCCACAGGCCTGACCCGCGCGAGGCTCGCCCTCACCGCTTGGCGGCTGCTGGACGCCTAGCTAGCCTCCGCGTTTCGGTTGGGGCTGGCTGAGCTGGGTTGATCTTTCGGGCGGTCGTGATGCGGCTGCTGTGGAAGAACTGGTATGCCGGGGGCCCGACGCGCGGGTCGGGTACTCCTGAGGGTCCTCGGGTGGGTGGGCATGGACGGTTTGGTTGGATCAGGTGGCCGGGCGGGGCGGTGTCACGAGGCGGCTGAACGCGGCGGTCAGCTCGTGGCGTCAGGGCCAGCCGGCAGCGATCTGCAGACGTAGGCGACGGGCTCCGTGGGTGATCCGGGTGGCGGCGTGGAGAGGTCGGTAGCGGGGTTTCTTGGGCTCGGCGGTGGCCAACTCGCCGTCCAGTAGCAGGGTTCGGGTCCAGGTGGGCAGGTCGATGGCGGTCGGGGACAGTTCCAGTCAGGCCGCGTTGATGGCGAAGTGGCGGGAGGGGAAGCGGCCGAAGCCGGTGGTCTTGCCGCAGCGGATGTGGTCCTCGACCCTGGCGTGGGCCCGGTGGCGGACCTCCAAGGGCAAGGCGCGCCCGGTCTCGGCGGCCTGCAGCCAGGCGACCTCACGGGCGGTGGCCCTCGCTGCCCGCAGCGCGTTCAGGACGGCCGTGTCGATGCCGGCCAGCACCCGCCAGGCGGTCGGGGTGGAGGCGACGGGGCCGAACACGTCGCGCTGGTCGCGCAGCACGGCCAGGTCCCGGATCGCCTCGCCACCGTCGGCGAGCATCACCGCCAGATCCACCGCGACACGGCCGGGATCGTGCCCGGTCCCGCGCGGCCGCAGCCGGCGCAGGGCGTCGGAGAAGGCGCTGGTCAGCGTCGTGGCGTCGGCCAGATCCGCGAGCAGACGCGAGCCGGCGTGGTTGACCACCCCGTGCCCGTCGGCGCTGACGACGAGCTTGGGGCGTGAGCGGGTAGGGGGTGCACGCAGAAAGTGCCTTCCTGCTGGTACGGCGGAGACCTTAGACAAGCCTCATCGTCCCAGTTCAGAACAATGCCAGTGAGTTAGGGCGTTTCTGCAGGTAGGGGCGAGTGCCGTGGCCGATTTGGGCGGATAGCTCCCTGCCGGCATGGGAAAGTTGACCACTATCTGATGGTCCACCAGATGATCTCGGGACACGGCAACGGAGCCCCCGGTAAGACAGAAGATCGACCAAGATCCGACTGTCCGCAAGGGAGCTCCGTTGGGTGCTCAGTGTGCCATCCTCCGAACCGGGTCGGCGACGACAGCGGCGGGTACGGCTTCCGCGCGAGGCCCTCGCAGTCCAGTGGGAACGCGGTTCGGGGACAGGATCCGGCTCGGCGTGCTGACCGAGGAAATCACCCCCGAAGTGGTCGATGAAGTACTGGAGTTGACAGAACGCGTCGAGCGCCGCCGCAGGCTGCTGCCGGCCCGCGCGGTGGTGTACTTCGTCTTGGCGCTGTGCCTGTTCAGCAGCTCGGACAGCGCGGGTCCGCCGGGATACCGATCGGTGTTGCGCACGCTGACCGAGAACCCGCAGATCAGGCTGATGGCGCTGACCGAATGCGGCACCCACGGCCTGGTCGACGGCGCCTTCGACGGGGTGGCGCGGGCCAGTGAGCATGCACTCGCCCGCCAGCTCGTCGCCAGCCTTCGGCCGGACATGCTCCTGCTGGCCGACCGCGGCTTCACCGGCTACGAACTGTGGGGCCATGCCCGTGCGACGGGCGCCCACCTGGCTTGGCGGATCAAGGGCAACCAGGTATTCGTGCCTCTGCGGGTCCTGTCCGACGGCTCGTTCATCTCGGTCATGCCGACTCCGAAGGAGACCGTCAGGCACGGCCAGGCACGGGCTGCCGGCCGCACCCTGGCCCAGCCGCCCGAGGGCCACACCGTGAGAATCATCCAGTACACCGTGACCGTCCACCTGAAGGCAGGCCCGCCCCGCAGAGAGACGTTCCGGCTGGTCACCAGCCTGCTGGACCACACGCGGGCCCCGGCCCGACACCTGGCGGCGATCTATCACCAGAGGTGGGAGATCGAGAACGGGTACGCCGAACTCAAGAACCGCCTACGCGGAGCCGGGTTCGTCCTGCGCTCGAAGTCTCCCGAGCTGGCATGCCAGGAGGTCTACGCACTCCTGACCGTCTACCAGGCGCTGTGCGCACTGGAGTTGCACGCCGCACAGCGCGGCGACATCGACCCCGACCGGATCTCCTTCACCGTGACCGTGCAGCTCGCCCGGCTGAAGGTCGCCAGCCAAGCGGCCGCAGACGCCATCACGCTGGTGGCAGCGCGCAGCGAGGTCGTCCGCGAGCTCTTGGACGGCCTCCTCCCAGCCCGACGCGACCGACAGTGCGACCGAGTCAAGAAGCCACCCAAGAACACCTTCGAAACCAAGAAACGAGACCAGCCACGCACTCCCGGTCACATCCAGTACACCCTCAAAGTGGCCTGGCACCCGCCCCTACCTGCAGAAACGCCCTAACTCACTGGCATTGCAGCTCAGAAGGCACTTTCGCGTTCCCTCTCACGATCCGGTCCCAGCCCGAGGTGAAACGCGCAGGCTAGGGCCAATACCAGTGACTTAAGGATTTCTGCTGGTAGGCTGCCTGCCCAGGAGGGGCCTGGATGCCACGCCCTGGGCAGGTCAAGCCGGCGACGGACGAGCGACTGTCGGACCGGATCGCGATCGGTTTGCTGACTCGCACGTTTCCGCC
>NZ_JBFAJO010000157.1:0-7819 GCF_040655255.1 Kitasatospora sp. NPDC050463 | reverse complement strand
TGGTCGCGGGCGGCATCGCCTGGAGGGCGGTGCCCGCGGACTTCCCCGCCTGGGACCGCGTCTACGCCTTCTTCCGGCGCTGGCGGGACAAGGGCCTGGTCGGCGAGTTCCACGACCGGCTGCGCGACCGGGTCCGCAAGGCGGCGGGTCGTGATCCGGAGCCGACCGCCGGGATCATCGACGCGCAGTCGGTGAAAGGGGCCGCGTCGGTGCCGGCCACGAGCCGGGGGTTCGACGGCGGGAAGAAGGTGAACGGCCGCAAGAGGCACATCGTCGTGGACACCCTCGGGCTGCTGCTGGCCGTGATGGTCACCGCCGCATCCGTCACCGACCGCGAGGCCGGCCGGACGCTCCTGGAGCGGCTGCGGATGCGGCACTGGCGCATCTCGCTGGTGTGGGCCGACGGCGGCTACACCGGACGCCTGGTCGACCTCGCCCGTGACGTGCTGCGGATCGCGCTGACCGTGGTCAAGCGGACGGATGACGCGACGGGCTTCGTGGTGCTGCCGAAAAGGTGGCTGGTGGAACGGACGTTCGCGTGGCTGATGCACTCACGCCGCCTGGCCCGCGACTACGAGACCCGCACCGACACCTCCGAAGCGATGATCCGGTGGTCGATGACCATGGTCATGAGCCGCCGGCTCGCCCGGCGAGCAGGCTGAACATCCCCGGCCGTTCCTCGACGAGCCAGCCCCGCGCGGCCAGCCGCTTGGCCTTCGACCGCACTCCCTCCACCTTCGCCGGAACCGGCTCCAGCCCGAGCGCCGCCGCGAGCTGCCGACAGTCCATCTCCTCCCTGCTCGCAGCCAGGACCTCCACGAGCCGCCGGTAGTCCGGCGCCAGTACTGCCGGGGCGAGTCCTTCACGCCATTGCGGCACCACGGAACCGGGCACCGCTGCGGCGACCTGCTCCGGCCCCTCATCGGCCGCCACGACCGACGGCCCTTCTTCGCCGCCGCGAGGAAGGGCCAACACCTCGGCCACCGTCTCACGGGCGATCACGAAGCGCTCCCACACGGCCTCCGCTTCCTGCAGCTCGGCCTGAAGGGCTTCCACACGCTGCCGGGCGGAGCGTTCGCGCTCCTCCAGCAGCCCCATCACCGACGGCATCCGGCACCTCCACCGAAGAGACGACACGACACCCCGTCTCTGCCACCGCGGCAACAGCACTACGCCTGACCCGCCGCCAGAGGCTGGCGGGCACAGACGCACGCCTGCATCGTGCGGCCCGGCGGGGGCGCCGGACGGTCGGCGGTGAGTGTGTGCTCACCGCGGACCGGGAGCCGGGCCGGTGGGCCGGCTGGTCAGGTGGGCCGGCTGGTCAGGTGTCGGCGGCGGTGTGCGGGGAGTGTTGCCGGTGCGGCGGAGTTGTTAGTTGATGCGCAGTGCTTCTTCGAGCTGGTCCTCGAGGATGATGATGCGGCAGGCGACGTCGATGGGGGTGCCCTGGTCGACGAGGTCGCGGGCACGCATCGCGAGGCGCAGCCGGTAGCGGGAAAAGCGGCGGTGGCCGCCTTCGGACCGTAGCGGGCTGAGCGCTGAGGACGCCTGATGGCCCCTCAGCGCCATAGCAGTCCACCCTTCGATGGGGACAGCACTCGGCTTCGTTACCTCGTCAAGCACGGCTCCCGTGGTGCGCGACAGGGCGTTCGCTGTCGGCCGGGCCCTGCTTCTGGCCGGCTGGGGTGTCGTCGGTCCGGTAGTCGAGGGTGCTGGTCACCGCGATCACGCCGTCCACCGATCGGCAGAGCCGTTCGACGACTGGGAGCAGGCTGCGGTGCTCGACGGTGCCGACGAGGGTGACCTCGCCATCGGTGACCTTGACGAAGACGGCTCCCGGCGCGATGCCCAGAGTACGGTCCAGGACCTCTCCGCAGAGCTCCTCGCGGATCGCCTGGTCGCGGCGGAGGAAGACCCGCAGCAAGTCGCTGCGGCTGACGATGCCGACCAGTCGGCCGGCCTCGTCGACCACAGGCAGCCGCTTGAGGTGCTTGCGGTCCATCAGCCGGGCCGCCTCCACCGCCGTCCACTCCGGGCGTGCGCAGACCGCCGGGCAGGTCATCAGCCCCTCGGCGGCGGTGGCTCGGCTCTTGGCCTGGGCCGCGGCGTCGAGGCGCGGGGTGAGAAGCAGTCCGGCCGGGTCCTCCTGGGCTGCTTCGGAGAGCAGCAGGTCGGCCTCGGAGACCAGGCCCAGCGGGCGGTCCTCGTTGTCCAGGACTGGGACGGAGGTGATGTCGTGTTCGGCCAGCAGGCGGGCGATGTCCTTGAATCCCGTCTCGGGCCGCACGGACACGACGGCCCGGGTCATCAGTTCTCCCACAATCCGGTGATGCATCATCAGACTCTGCTCTCTCTTGGGGTGAAGCGGGTCGGGTGCACGACTCGTTCAGTTGATCTACTTGTGGCGCACGACGACCACCGGGCACGGCGCGTGCTGGACGCACTGCTGGCTGGCCGAGCCCAGCAGCGCCCTCGCGAAGCCGCCGTACCCCCGGCTCCCGACCACCAGCAGGTCCGCACGGCGGGCGGCGTCCAGCAGGCCCTGCGCGGCGTTTCCCAGCAGGACGCGCTGGTGGATATCGACCGGCCGATCGGTGTCGGCCAGTTCGGCGATGCTCTCGGAGAGCACCTTTTCGGCGATCGCGCCGTACTGCGAGTCCACCGGCTCCGGTGCGGCCCAGCCGAACGAGGTGGGGTACTCCCAGGTAATCACCGCATCCACAGCGGCGTCCCAGAGCCGGGCCTGCTCAACGGCCCACCGCAGAGCCTCCAGCGAGGACGGGGAGCCGTCGACACCCACCACGATCCGGCGCTGCTGGTCAACTCCCCTGTCCGTGTCCGCACTTGTCTCCGTGCTCATGCCTGCCTCTCAGGTCCGTCGAGTGATCCCAGCCTGGCCCGCGCCGTGGCGGCGGCGAAGGGCCATCGGGTCCCCGTGCCCCGGGACGTTCAGTCCTCCCGAGCACCTGGCGCCGGATCGAGCGGCCCGCGCACGAGTGCCGGACCAGGACAGAACCGCTGAAAGGGCCGCTGCGCCCCATACCGCTGGTCCCATGCGGCCCTACTCACGGAGTCGCTTGTGCGGTGCAGTGAGCGACGACGTGCCGATGACTGCGACAAGGTGCAGGCCGGGAGCACCGCTGCCCGGGCAGCGCTCGGCGAGGACCCTGGAGGTAATCAGATGAACGACACCGCGCCGGCCATCGAGCTGGACGCGCTGACCAAGTCCTACGGCCGCCGGACCGGCATCGACCGACTCGATCTCACGGTACGGGCGGGCGAGGTGTTCGGCTTCCTCGGTCCCAACGGCGCCGGCAAGACGACCACCATCCGCTGCCTGGTCGGCCTGCTGCGCCCCAGCGGCGGCCGGGTGCGCGTCCTGGGGCTTGACCCGATCGCCGGCCACCGCGAACTGGCCCCCCGCCTGGGATACCTGCCCGGGGAGCTGCGCCTGTACCCGGAGCTGACCGGCGCACAGACCCTGCGCCTGCTCGGCGATCTTCAGGGCCGGCCCACACTCCGGCGCGCCGAGCTGTGCGAGCGCCTGGGGCTGACCGGCACCGATCTGGCTCGTCCGGTGCGGGAGTACTCCCGCGGCATGAAGCAGAAGCTGGGTCTGGTCCAAGCGCTGCAACACGATCCCGAGCTGCTGGTGCTGGACGAACCGACCGAGGGGCTCGACCCGCTGGTCCAGGAGACCTTCTTCAGCCTTCTCTCCGAGCTGTCCGCGGCGGGCCGCACCGTACTGCTCTCCAGCCATGTGGTGCCGGAGGTGCAGCGGGCCTGCGGGCGGGTGGCGATCGTGCGCGGCGGGCGCCTGGTCACCGTCGAGGCGGTGGCGGCGCTGCGCGAGGCGCGGGCCCGGCGGGTCCGGCTGGTCCTCGCGGACCGGCTCGGCGCCCGCGCGCTGGGGCGGGCCGACGGCTGGTCACCGCAGTGGCAGGGCAACGAAGTCCGGTTCCTGGTCCCACCGGACGAGTTGGTGGGCGCACTGCGCGAGCTGTTGGCGGCCCTGCCGGTCAGGGACCTGTCGGTGGAGGAGGCCGGGCTGGACGAAGCCTTCCTCGACCTGTACCGCAGGCCCGTCGAAGCAGTGGAGGCACGCTCATGAGGACCCGGTTCCCGCTCTTCTGGCTGGCCCTGCACCGTCGGCGCCGCATGCTGGCGCTCCTCGCGCTGGGCATGGCGGTCTTCGAGGCGCTGATCGTCGTCGTCGCCCGGGAGATCCCACCGGAGCAGCTGTTCGGTAGCATCGGCGGCTCCGTCCCGGACTCGATGAAGGCGTTCTCGGGCTCGACCGGCGATGTGTCCATCGCCAGCGATCCGGGGCTGCTCGGCGCCGGTCTGGTGCACCCGTTCTGGATCGCGATGCAGCTCACCGCCATCGGCTCGCTTGTGGCGGCGGCCGTCGCGAGCGAGGTGGAGGCGGGCACCATCGAACTGCTGATGGTTCGCCCGGTCTCCCGGGCCCGGCTGCTCGCCGAACGGACCGCGGCCGTCCTGGTGGCCCTGCTCGCCCTCAACGCGGCCGCCACCGTGACCATGGCAGCGGGCATCGCGCTCTCGCCGACGCTCCGGCACCATGTCTCGCTCTCCGGGGTGTTCGCGGCCGGCGCGATGGGGTGCGCGTTCGCACTCTGCCTGACCGGTCCGGCCATGGCGGTCTCCGTCGCGGTACGACGGCGGGCACCGGTGATCGGAGCCACTATCGCCCTCGGCGCCGTGGGGTTCGCGCTCAACTTCGTCGCGATGGCCTGGAAACCAGCGGCACCCCTGCGCTACCTGAGTCCGTTCCACTACTACACGCCGGGCGACGCCCTCGCCCACGGCACACTCGCGGCCGGCCCGCTCAGCGTTCTCCTGGCGGTCGGCGTGCTCGGGCTGGGCACGGCCGGCGCGCTGCTGGCCCGGCGCGACCTCGCTCCCTGAACCACCGGCCTGCGGCGGCCCGCCGTACCCTCGCGCTGCGGGCCGCCGCACGTCGAGAGAGGACCATCGGGCCACGCCGCGCCGGAGGTCCCGGCAGGCGACGGCCCCTCCCCCAGCGGTGTCAGGCGTTCCTGCCCCCGGACACGCGTCGACGGCGCCACCAGGCGAGCAGGTCGACCGGCCCACGACATCGGGACGGTCGCTCCCCTTTCAGAGACCAACGGCCCAAGGCCCGCGCACCTGCGAAGGGCAAGGCTGTGTTCCGGCCCCACCAGCGGGGACGGCACCGGTCCGGTTGCCGGAGAACGAGATTTCGGGAGTCTGACATGGCCAAGGCGTACCTGGTCGGCAGCGGCATCGCCTCGCTGTCCGCGGCGGCGTTCCTCATCCGCGACGGCGGCTTCGACGGCGGCGACATCCACCTGTTCGAGGAGCAGGAAGAGATCGGCGGCAGCCTGGACGCCGGCGGAACCCCCAGCACGGGCTACACGATGCGCGGCGGCCGGATGTTCGAGGCACAGTTCCGCTGCACCTACGACCTGCTGGCCGGGATCCCCTCCCTGGACGACCCGGAGAAGTCGGTCACCCAGGACACCTTCGACTCCCACGAGGAGTCGCCCTGGGACGACGCCGCCCGCCTGGTCAAGGACGGCGGCCGGATCGTCGACGGCCACGCGATGGGCTTCACCGAACGCCACCGGCTGGAGCTGGTCAAATGCCTGGCCACGCCCGAACGGATGCTGGACGACAAGCGGATCACCGACTGCTTCAGCGAGGACTTCTTCACCACCGACTTCTGGTACATGTGGTGCACCACCTTCGCCTTCGAACCGTGGCACAGCGCGATCGAGTTCCAGCGCTACCTCAAGCGCTTCGTCCACCTCTTCCCGACCTTCGAGACCATGTCGGGTATCTACCGCACCCGCTACAACCAGTACGACTCGATCGTGCGCCCGCTGACGGCCTGGCTCCTCGAACGCGGTGTCACCCTCCACACCGGCTGCCGGGTCGCCGACCTCGCGCTGAAGCCCGGCGACGGCACCACAGTCGAGCGGATCCACTTCACCGGCGCCCGCGCCTCCATCCTGGTGGAGCCGCAGGACCTGGTGTTCGTGACCAACGGGTCGATGACCGCCGACTCCAGCCTCGGCTCCCACACCGCGGCGCCCGAAGGTCCGCACACCTCCCGCAGCCCCGGCTCCTGGCTGCTGTGGCACCGCCTCGCCCGCGGCCGCGAGGACTTCGGAAACCCCTCGGCCTTCGACCACAGCGTCAAGGACTCCACCTGGGAGTCGTTCACCGTCACCGCCAAGGACCCGGCCTTCCTGGACTGGATGGAGAAGTTCACCGGCCGCGCCACCGGCCGCGGCGGGCTGCTGACCCTCACCGACTCGAACTGGCTGCTCACGACCGTGATCAACCGTCAGCCCGTTTACCAGCAGCAGCCGGAGGGTGTCTCGGTGTGGTGGGGCTACGGCCTGTTCCCCGACCGCCCCGGCGACTTCGTCAAGAAGCCGATGTCCGAGTGCAGCGGCGAGGAGATCCTCCAGGAGGTCCTGCACCACCTCGGCGCCGACGAGGCGACCGCGGAGCGAGTCCTGGCGACCTCCACCGTGATCCCCTGCCTGATGCCCTACATCACCAGCCAGTTCCTGGTCCGCAAGCACGGCGACCGGCCGCGGGTGGTACCCAAGGGCTCCACCAACCTGGCTTTCATCGGCCAGTTCGCCGAGGTCCCCGACGACGTCGTCTTCACCGTGGAGTACTCGGTGCGCACCGCCTGGACCGCCGTCGCCGAGCTCCTGGGACTGGAGAAGCAGCCGCCGGCCGTCTACAAGGGCCAGCACGACCCGCACGTCCTCGCACAGGCGCTGGAGACCATGCACCGCAAGTAGCCCGACACGGACCGTACGGCCGATCCGCAGGCGCACCACGGCGTCTGGGGATCGGCCGTACGGCCGCTCCGCAGGTCGTGTCCCGACACGAGAACGACCGACCGGCCGTCAGGGCGTCCGCGCGAGACATGATTCCGGCCCTCCCCGACCGCGCCCCGCGCAGGGCGCGAAACCGGCACCAACGGGCCCGCCGACCGGGACCTTCAGCCCATACTCTCCCAGCACCGGCAACGCCAGAGTGGGGACACCGCAACTCCCCAGCTCCGCAAGGGACTTCACGAAGGAGAAAGCCATCATGGCCGTTCACCACGCACCCTCCCACCGACCGTCGGCCGCCTTCGGCAGCAGGCTCCGGCACGCCGTCTCCCGCCCCGCAAAGGATGCCGTCCGCCCGGTCGCGACAACGGCAACCGCCGCCCGGGCACTCGCGGCGGCACGGGCCGTCCTCGGCTTCGTCTTCCTCTGGGCCTTCCTCGACAAGGCCTTCGGCTGGGGCTACGCCACCAAGAGCTCGAACTCCTGGGTCAACGGCGGCTCCCCCACGAAGGGCTTCCTCTCCCACGTCTCCGCCGGCCCCCTCCAGTCGACCTTCCACCACATGGCGGGCCAGGCCTGGGCCGACTGGCTCTTCATGCTCGGCCTGCTCGGCATCGGCCTCGCCCTCGTCGGCGGCATCGCACTGCGCGTCACCGCCACCGCCGGCACCCTCCTGCTGGCCCTGATGTGGGCCGCCGAATGGCCGCCCGCCCAGCACCTCGCCAACGGCGCTGCCAGCGGCTCCAGCAACCCCGTCGCCGACTACCACCTCGTCTACGCCCTGCTCCTGATCGCGCTGGCCGCCACCGGAGCCGGCGACACCTGGGGCCTGGGCCGCCGCTGGGCCGCCCTGCCGATCGTCCGCGACCATTCCTGGCTGCGCTGACCGCCGCTCCTCCACCAGCTCCGCCCCGGTCGGCCTCCACCATCTGCTTCAGCAGGTCGACCGCGGTGGTCTC
>NZ_JBFAJO010000156.1:0-8168 GCF_040655255.1 Kitasatospora sp. NPDC050463 | reverse complement strand
GCCCATCTGATCGACGCCTGCCTCACCGAGACCGGACTGATCATGGACGGCTGAGCTCAGCAACAGCCGACATCACGCAATCAAGTTCAGTAGCGCAGTCCTTCGAGGTTCAGACGGTCCATAGTCATAGCCGTGCCTTATCGCTGCATTCACTGCCGTCCCCTACCGGCCGCGATTTCCTCTGCCTACGGTGGGGTCTCTGCTGATTCAGCATAACCAGCAGCTATGTGCATCGTCGCGTTCGGGATGGAAGAACCATGTCAGACAGAGCCGTGACCATGGTGGTGACCGAGCCCCGGGGCCACTTGTGGCCGTCCGTGGCGGAGACGACGTCGCCGAAGGGTCGGTGGGTCCGTGTATCCGTCGCGGCGAGCGGCGTGTGCAACGCCGACATCGCAACGGCCGCCGCCGCGGGCAAGGGCAGCAGCTTCCCGGTCACTCCGGGACACGAGGTAGCCGGCGCCATCGCGGAGATCGGCGACCAGGTCGAGGGCTGGGCGGTCGGGGACCGCGTGGCCGTCGGATGGTTCGGAGGCAGCTGCGGGCACTGCGTGTACTGCCGGGCGGGCGACGTCGTCCACTGCGCCGAGCGGAAGGTGCCCGGCCTGTCCTACCCGGGCGGCTGGGCCCAGAGCATCACCGTGCCCGCCGACGCGCTCGCCCGCATCCCCGACGGGCTGGACCTCTTCGACGCGGCTCCCTTCGGCTGCGCGGGCGTGAGCACCTTCAACGCCGTCCGCAAGGCCGGCATCTGCGCGGGCGGACGGGTCGCCGTGTTCGGGATCGGCGGCCTTGGCCACCTCGCAGTCCAGTTCGCCGCGAAACTCGGGTACGAGACCATCGCCGTCGCCCGAGGTGGCGACCGCGAGCAGCTCGCCCGCGACCTCGGCGCCCACCACTACATCGACAGCGACACCCATGCCCCCGGAGCCGCTCTGAAAGAACTCGGCGGCGCGGACCTCATCGTCTACACCGCCTCCTCCACCGCCCCCGTGGACGAGCTGCTGACCGGACTGAACGTGCACGGGCAGCTCACCCTCGTCGGTGTCGACGCGGGATCCGTCATCGTCCCGGCAGCCCAGCTCGTCATGAACGGCCACACCCTCACCGGACACCTGACCGGCAGCGCCCGCGAGACGGAGGAGGTGATGGAGTTCGCCGTCACCAACGGCGTACGGCCCATGGTCGAACGGATGCCGCTGGAGAAGGCCGGCGAAGCCGTCACCCGGTTGCGTTCGGGAGCTCCCCGCTTCCGCATCGTCCTGGACACTGCCACAGGCGGCGAGTAGCCGGACCCCGGCCGGCCCCGCGCGCTGCTGGGGTCGGGGTTCCGGCGCCTTTGCCCTGTGACACCGGATCACCCCCTCCAGGCGGACTCCCGAGGCACCACCGCTCACAGCGGAAAGTCAGACGTGATCAGAAAGGAAGTCACACATGTCCCACCAGGACAGGCACGACGTGATCGTGATCGGTGCCGGCGCCTCCGGGCTGGCCGCAGCCACCGCCCTGCACGCCGTCGGCCGCGACGTCGTCTCCCTGGAGGCTCGCGACCGCATCGGCGGCCGTCTGCTGTCGGTCTCCACACCGCACACAGGCCGGGCTCTCGACCTGGGTGCCACCTGGTTCTGGGACGGCGAGGAGCGCGTAAGGACCCTGACCGAACGCAGTGGCATCGAGACCTTCGACCAGCACCTCACCGGCGACACCATGCTCCAGGAAAGCACCGGCGTACGGCGCCTCACCGGCAACCTGATCGACGTCCCCTCCCGCCGTTTTGCCAACGGATCCATGAGCATCGTCGGCGCCCTGGCCGTCGAGCTGCCTGGCGAGTCTCTGCGGCTGAACACGCCCGTCACCGCCATCCATCCGGACGGCAACGGCGGCCTTGCCGTGTTCACCCCGGCCGGCCCCCTCCACGCCGAGCACGTCGTCCTGGCCGTCCCACCCGCCCTGGCGCTGGAGCGCATCGACTTCGGCGACACGCTCCCAGCCGACCTCCAGCGTCTGGCCCGTTCCACCCCGGTGTGGATGGGGGCCGTCGCCAAGGTCGTCGCCCGCTACTCCTCCGCCTTCTGGCGGGAGGAGGGGCTGGCCGGTGCCGCCTTCAGCAGGACCGGCCCGCTGCAGGAGATCCACGACATGTCGGGGGCCGGGGGCGAGCCCGCCGCGCTGTTCGGTTTCGCACACGCGCGCGCCGTCGGACCGGGGTTCGAGGAGGCGGTGACCGACCAGCTCGCGCGCCTCTTCGGGCCGACCGCGGCCACCCCCGCCGCTCTGCACGTTCAGGACTGGAGCGCCGACCGGTGGACTGCCCCGTCCACCGTGCAGCACCTTGCCGACTACTCGCTCTTCGGCCACCGCCTCTACCAGCGGCCGGCGCTCGACGGCCGACTGCACTGGGCGCCGACCGAGACGGCGACGGACCACGCCGGCCACGTCGAAGGCGCCCTTTCCGCCGGGGAGCGGGCAGCGCGGGCCGTGCTGGCGGCGAGCAACGGCGCGGACATCCACAGCAGCAGCGTCACCACCGCGAGCCGATAGGGATCTCTCCATGGACAATCATTTCGATCTCGTCGTCATCGGTTCCGGCTCCGGAAACTCGATCGTCGACAAGCGCTTCGCCGACTGGAGGGTCGCCTTCGTTGAGAAGGGCGTCGGTCCGCCCGGCAGCTTCGGCGGCACCTGCCTCAACGTCGGCTGCATCCCGACCAAGGCCTCTCCCACCCCCACATCGTCACCGTCCACGACGTCGGCACCACCCAACACGGCGGCCGACCCTTGTCCTACCTCGTCATGGAGCTGATCGACGGCACCCCGCCGAGCACAGTCCAGAAACGCGGGCCCCTGCCGATGCCCGACCTCCTGTACATCGCGTGGTGCATCGCCGACGCCCTCACCGCCGCCCACCGCGAGGGCCTGACCGCCGGCCTCAACCGCGTCCCCCGCCGAACCCCGGCCACACGGGCAGTCAGTTCCCTGTGCTGTACTACGTGCCCATCCTTCGTGCACACCGTGCATCACCTCCGGAGCCTC
This sequence comes from Kitasatospora sp. NPDC050463, assembly GCF_040655255.1. Lineage (NCBI taxonomy): Bacteria > Bacillati > Actinomycetota > Actinomycetes > Kitasatosporales > Streptomycetaceae > Kitasatospora > Kitasatospora sp. NPDC050463. The sequence continues at coordinate 5,135 of NZ_JBFAJO010000156.1, read as the reverse complement.
TACCCGATGAGCGCCACCTGCCCGACCTGCGAAGCAGCTGATGAAACCGTCGCCGTACACAAAGCCCTGCAGGACTCCGACCGGCCCCTCGACCCGCCGACACGGGAGTTGCTGTCGATGCCGCCCGAGCCCGGGGGCACGTCAGGGGCCGCGATCACCCTCTTCATCCTGGCCGGCCTCTTCGGCCTACCGGGGCTGCACACGCTGCTCTCCGGGGACGACGGCGGCAACTCCGACGCCGCCTACCAGGTCGGCCACCGCTACGGCACGTTCCTCGTCGCCGCGATCCTGCTGGGGATCGGACTCGCCATCCATTCCAATCATCGAAGCCGTCGCAATGACACGGCCGATCAGTGGCCGCGCACCTACGAGCAGTGGCAGCAGGTCCACCGGGTATGGCGGGCGACCTGGCTGTGCCGACGCTGCCGCGTCGCCTTCCTCCCTGCCGCATCGCTGCGCCCCGACTTCGCCGCGTCGCCCACGGTACCCGTGGCACAGTTCCCGCAGTGGACGGTGGTCATCGCGCGCCAGGACGACCGCTCCGGCGGGTCCGGGCTGGCCGCTGCCGGCTGAAGCCGATTGGGGTTGCCGACACTGGGTGATGAATGCGGGGCCTTCCTCGGCACGCGCCTGCATGGGCACGGTTCTGGGGAAGGCTCATGGGTGTACGCCTTCACCGTGTTCGGCGACTCTGATACGTGTCCTCAAAGTGCTGGCGGAGCATGTCCAGCCCCCGCGGACCCCGGGTCCGCGCCGCCGCACGGGCGACTGAAGCCCCGCCCGGCCCCCTGCGGTCGAAGCGAAAAAGGCCCTTGTCCGTGGTTCGCCATTTTGGAGCATGCTCCATACCGCTGAGATCGACATTCTTGTTGGCTGCCGACTTCAAGGGTCGATCGGCCATTCACTGCCGCTCTGGTCTTCAAGCTCCAAAAGCTTCCGAAGCTCTTCCGAAAGATTTACTCTTCCCGCTTCCTCGGCAGCCTTCTCCGCCGCCTATTGAGCTGCCTTTGCTGCGGCCTGCTCGGCGGCTTCATTCGCCGTCTTCTCCGCAGCTTCCTTCGCTGCCTTCTTGGCCGCGTTCTCGGCGGCGGCTTCGCGTTCGGCGAGGGTGGCCGCAGTTCCGCCACCGCCGGTGCCGGTGTCGATCAGGAGGTTGCCGTTCCCAGCCTTCACCGCGGATCAACGGCACAGGCGATCATCGGTCTGCAACCGTCCGGTGATTGCTCAGGGTAGGCACACTGCCAACGCCTACACCCGAGTGAAAGACAGCAGCAGTACGAGAAGGGCTCCCACCCCTGCTTGTCCTCCTGGGGGATAACGGTTGGAGGGCCGACCGCGGGGTCGGTCACGAGCAGCGGGAGCATCCATGGCGATCATCGGGACCTGGAACCTGGAGAACTTCTGTCGGCCGTTGCCGGCCGGGAGTACACCGGACCCCAACAAGTGCGCCGCCAAAGACCAAGCCACCTACGACGCCAAGGTCGACGCCCTGGCCGGCGTCATCACCCAGCTCGCTCCGGATCTGCTCGGCGTGCAGGAGGTCGGCAGCCAGGACGCTCTGGATGACCTGGTGGCCAAGCTGCCCGGCACCTGGCACACCGCGATCTCCGACCACCCGGACCCCCGCGGCATCCGGGTCGGCGTCATCAGCCGCTTCCCGTTGCTGGACATTCAGCAGCGCAAGGACTTCCCAGCCGGCCTCCACCCCGTCCAGGTTGAGGACGACGGCATCCCCGGCAGCCCCACCAGCGAGATGGGCCGCGGCGGCCTGGCTGTACGAGTGGAACCGACCCCTGGCCAGAGCCTCCAGGTGGCCGTCTGCCACCTCAAGTCGAAGCTGCTGACCTTCCCGAACAAGCAGCACAGCACCACCGACGAGCGCCTGCGGGCCCGCTACGGGGCATACGCGCTCCTGCGCCGCACCGCCGAGGCCGTCACGATGCGCGCCCTGGCCGACGACCTGCTCCAGGGCGACGGCCGAACCCACGACGTCATCGTCCTGGGCGACCTTAACGACGAATGGAAGGCCGCCACCACCCAGATCCTGTATGGCCCGCCCGGCTCCCAGATGGGCACCGGTGGCTTCGACCACCCGGACCGGGGCGACGCCGAGCGGCTGTGGAACCTGGCCCCCAAGCTTCTGGAGCAGGGCGGCTTCTCGCGCATCTTCGAGGGCCAGCCTGAGCTCATCGACCACATCCTGATCAGCCACTCGCTGCTGGCGAAGTTCGAGAAGGTGTCCACTGGCAACGGCCCACTGCCGACGGTCACTGAAGCCCAGCCAGCCGCTCCGCATAGCCAGCCCTCGGACCACTCGCCGGTGGTGGCGACGTTCAATCTGTAGGAGCACCCAAGGGTCAGCGCCATGGTCGCGGCGCTGACCCTGTTTGCGGGTGCTGCAGCGCAGTCAGCCGAGGGTGACGCCGCGCTTCTGGGCCAGAGCCTCCAGGCCGTAGCGGGCCACATGTTCGGCGTTGCTCAGGTCGATCGTCCGCACGCCTTCGGCGACCAGCCGCTCGTTGATCTCGTCAAGGTGCTGCTGGACGAGCTGCTTCTCGGCGTCGGTGGTGCGGCCCTTGTGGGGCTTGCCGGCGTGCTCCAGGCTCGAGTAGTTGACCCGCTCCTTGGCATTGGCCGGCGAGGTCTGGCTGGGGATGGTGCGAGCTACCCGCTTGGCGCCACGCAGCACCTCGGTCATCGGGGTGGCGGAGGCCAGCTGGTTGAAGGCCTCGGCCTCCATGACGACCGTCTCCGGCTCGTCGGCATCCGGGTAGTGCAGCTCAACCGTCACCAGGTCGAGCGCCAGCTCCTCCACCGCGGCCAGCTCGCCGGCGAGCGCCTCGATCTCGACCGGGCCGTCCTCCAGGTCGGGGTGCTGGCGGACGACGATGCGCACCAGGTCGTCGTCGTTCTCCACGTGCGTGCCGGTCAGGTCCGAGAACCGGATGATCTTCTGGCCCATGTCTACCTCTCTTGGCGGCTGCGATCAGGCGAGAGCCTAGCTGGGGTTGATCAACACTGGCACGGCGCTGGAGCACCGGTCGGGCTTGTCGCCTGCGGTGGTTGGGGCGACCAGCCCTGCGGCACCCGCCAGGCAGGACAAAGGCTGGAGCCTTCGGCGTGGGCCGTTGAAGTGTGAGGAGAGCCCGGCCATCCTGGGGTTGAACAGACGCCTGGGTGCCTGAGTAACAGTGCCCTCTCGGCGCGAGCGAATGCCAGAAAGGGATCGTATGCCGTCCAACGAGGTGACGCGGTTTCTTGAAGCGCTGAGTCCGGAGAGCCGGGAGACGGCCCGTGCCTTGCCGCGTGAGCGTCAGGAAGACCTGGCCGCAGCGTGGCACAAGGAGCTTACGGAGGACGCCGATCTGGACACCCTCGACGAGCTCTCGCCCGCCGCTGCGGCCGAGGAGGCGGCTGAACGAGTCCTCCGCCAGGCCGGACAGAATTGACGGGCCCGGCTATTGGCAAGCCAGCAGCCCGCTCAGCCCGTCCGGGCGTATCCAGATCGAGCGGTGGCGACGTTCACCCTGTGGAAGCACCCAGGGCGCCCGAGGAGCCCGCGGGGGAGGGCCGTAGCGGGGCGCGGGCGGAGGGGCTGGCCCGTCCGGTCCAGCCGCCTGGCGATCGCCCGCCGTAGGGCGCGCGCCCCGGTGCCGGAATGGGCGCGGCGGGCGGCGGTCGGGGCCGGGTTCGATCCGGCCGACGCGGCGCAGCAGCAGGCAGGGCCTCGGCGCTTCGGTGCCGGGGCCCTTTCGCGTGCGCTACTGGTCTGCGGACCACGGATCGGTCTTCCAGGTGATCTTGAAGACCGTCTGGGGCGGGTAGGACCTAAAGCCCCCGCCGCCGCTGCTGTCCGGCTTGACGTGCACCCAGCCATCTGGGCCGATCAGGGCCAAGCCTGTGTCTGCGGCGTGGCCGCCCTCGGTGGCGGGGAGCTCAATTCTGGCTTCGGTCCATGTGGTCTGTGTCATGTATCGACTGTTCCTGGCCCTGGAGCGGGTTCGCCACTCGGCGTGCGCCGGGTGGCGGGCAGCACACCTCGAGAGTGCAGCCTGACCGAAGCAGGAGGGCCTCGGGCATCGCGCTCTGGGCCCTCCGTCATGCACTGGGGATTACAGCCAGAGCGGCCTGGCCGGCTTCGCCGCCGGACTGATCCCCGACCTCGACGCCGTCGTCTTCGGTATGAGCACCGACTGGTCATCCGGCCCAGCCGAGGGCCGCGTCAACGACCTCAAGGCCCTCAAGCGCGGCATGTTCGGTCGAGCGAAGCCGCCCTTGCTCCGGAAACGACTCCTCCTCGTCGCGGCCAGCCGCCGACACAGACCGTGACGACCTACTGATCGGCTTCATGAGATCCGTGCCTGAACCGTCATATGAGAGGACGTTAAGTCCGTTTCTGGTAGCGGCCGCGTCCGGGTTGGTCGAGGACTCCCCGGCGGACGAGTCGTCCCAGGCGGAGCGGGTGACGTTGATCGAGGGCTCGTCGGTGGGCAGCCCGAGGAGTTCGTGTAGCTCGCGAACCCGGAAGACCCGCCCGGGGTGCTCGTTGAAGGCGGTCACGATGCGCTGGTAGACGGTGTCCGTGTCCGAGGGAGCCGGCTCGTGGTCGGGCAGGGTGAGGCCGTCGATGACCCTGCCGGTGGTGACGATCTCGGCGAGGCGGGCCTCGGCCTCGGCGAGGGCACCGGTGAGTTGGTCAATCTGTTCGCGCAGGCAGTCGGCGCGTGCGGCGGTCTCGTCGTGTTCGGCCTGCAACAGCCGCAGGAGTTCGGTGACGTTCACGCGGCCAGCTCGACGTCGTCGCGCCAGGCGGGGCTTGGGATGGTGAGGCGGCGGAGCATGCCGGCGGTGGAGGCCCAGTAGACGCGGGAGGCGGCGTTGTCGGGCCGGTGGTCGTAGTCGCGGGCGAGGCGTCGGTGGAGCATGAGGGTGCCGTTGGCCTGCTCGACCACCCACCGCTTCGGTTGCGGAACGAACCCCTTGCCCACGTGGTCGGGGTTGCGCCGGATGACCTCGACGGTGATGTCCTTCACCGCCCCGTGGATGATCACGGCGTCCTTGAAGCCCTGGTCGACCAGGGCCTTCTCCAGGCGCATCCCGCACCGTTCGGCTGCCTGGTCCAGCAGGGCGATGCC
>NZ_JBFAJO010000155.1:0-8241 GCF_040655255.1 Kitasatospora sp. NPDC050463 | reverse complement strand
CCGAGTAGTCCTTCATCGCCATCGGCGGTGTTCTCGCTTCCTCCGGATCAAGCAGATCCAGTATCAGCGTGTCCACCCATCAGGGCGAAGGCCCCCCACCACGGGCAAGGTCACCGTCCACCCCACCGTCGGTACCGACTCCACGATCTGCCTCGCCTACGACATCCTCGCTGCCCTCGGCAAACCCGTCCCCGTCACCGGCTACCCGAGGCTCGACCCTGACCCGCCCTGGGCGATGGTCGCAGCCTGGACCCTCGCCACCCCCATCACCCACCTCACAGTGCTGCGCACCCACCTGCTCGGCCGCCGCCGCATCCACGACCTGATCACCCTGCGCGAGCGCACTGGCGTGCACCTGGTCCTGGTCTGCCACCGCCGCCGTCCCACCCCCGCCCTCGAACAGGCCCTGCGCCAGGTGGATCACCGCCTCGCCGACGCGGCCGCCCGCCTCCCTGGCATCGACGACACCGACCTTCCGCGGGGCCGCCCTCCCCGCCCTGTCCCGATGCACGACCGCTGGCTCAACCTGCCCGCCCTGACCACCTACTGCTCCGGCGACGGTGCCCAGCGCCGCTGCCGCTGCACTCCGCCGCTCGCCCACGACCGCGGCTTCCACCCGCCCCAGATGCCCCCCGCCACCGCCACCGAAGTTGCCCGCCGCCTCCACACCGCGACCGCCCACCCCCATCTCGCGACCCAGCTCGCCGCTGCGGTCTTCACCGCCGCGTCCGACGCCCAGCTCCACACCGCCCGCCCCACCGACCTCACCACCGAAGCGGCCACCATCGCCCTCCACGACGCGGACGGCCTGCGCTTCGGCTGCCTCACCCATCCCGTGCCGCCCTGGGCGCGGCCCCTGCTCCTCGCCGCCGCCTACCAGCACGCCATCGCGGAAGCCGGCGACACCCCGCTGTTCGACGCCCCCTTCACCGGCCACGGCCTGCCCGGCCTGTTCGACTTCGCCGATACCTGCAAACTGCGCCCACCCCAGCCGCCCAAGCCCCGTGCCCGTTCGGGCCGCCCCGCCCCCAAACCGCAGGACCAGCGCACGATCTGGCCCTTCAGCAATGCCCACTACCGCTACCCCTGGGCCGTCACCGAGTACATGCGAGGCTGTCCGCCCCCGCCCGCCTGGCACAGGTAGCCGGCCTCCGCCCGCGCGGCCTGTCCCCGGGCGCGCGGGACCGGCCGGTCGGAGCCCGGTAGGTGCGGCCGGAGGATGCGCGCCCTGCGTAGCCGACCCGCGACCCGGCCCGGCGGTGCCGCGGAGCCGGCCGGGCCGGGAAACGGCCGCGGCGGGTACGGGAGCCCACCGAGGTGGGCCCGGATACATGAAAACGGCCAGGCCATGGGGGCCTGCCCGTTAAGGGTTCCGGTCGGCGTCGGCCGAGCTGCTCGCCCTCGAACTCGGTCTCCACTGGCAGGCCGGCCCAGTCGATGCGGCCGTTGCACTCGAGCCACCACTGCCGGGCCACCGCGTAGGCGCGCTGCCAGGTGATCGGCCAGTGCGGGCACCACCACGGGTCGATGTCCTCCAGCGCCGCCCTGCGCTCGGGTAGCCGACAGCGACGGCTGGATCTGCCGAGTAGTCGACTCAGCCGGTGTCATCATGCCACCGCGATGGTCCCCGATCCTGCTCACGGCGGGTACTGCTGGTAGGCGAGTTCGTTGCTGTTTCCCCCCGGGCTGTGGACGGTGACGGTGATTGTGCCGGGTATTCCCGGCGGCGCGGTGGCGAGGATCAGGTTGTCGGAGACCGCGGCAAAGGATGCTGAGGCATCGCCGAAGCGGACCTCGTCGGTGTAGGTGAGGTTACTGCCGGCGATCGCGACGTCGGTCCCCCCGAATGCCGTCCCCTGGTCGGGAGTGAGGCTCGCGATGACCGGGGCCTCGATATAGGTATAAAGGAAGCCGTTGTTGGTGCCGCCCGCCGTGGTGACGCTGACGCTCACCTCCCCGGCCGCGGTCGCGGCCGGGGAGGTGAGATCGAGGTGACTATCGGAGATCACCGTCGGCGTCACGCTGGTGGCACCGAAGGTGACGGCCGTCGCGGTGAATAGCCCGGTACCAGCGATGGTGATGGTGTGGCCGCCCGTCATGGGACCGGACGTAGCGCTCAGGAAAGCCTTGAACGGCGCGCCGACGTAGAAGAACGACAGCGGGCTGCTGGTTCCGCCCGCAGTGGTCACGGTGACATCCGCCGTACCGGCGCCCGAGGGCGAGATACATGTGACCGACGTGGCGGTGTTGGCGGTGATGGTGGCTAGCTTGCTGCCGAACCTCACGGCGGTGGCGCCGGCCAGGCTGGTCCCGGTGATTGTCACCGTGGTCCCTCCGCCGGTGGATCCCTGGTTCGGGCTGATAGGCATGATGTGCCTCCAGGAGGACGGATGTGCGTGCGTGGGGCGATCTCTCCTCTACAGGCGGTGTGTCACCGATGCTCATCAGCGACCGTACGGCTGCCGTGGATCTTCCTTCCGCGTCTGGAGCCCGCGGCTTGAGACCGCCCGGAATCCCGACCCGTCGACGTGGCCACGGGTAGCCGGGCCTGAGAGGGCCCACGCTCCCGGCGTCGGGAAACGCGAACCGTCTTCCCGATAAGGCGGCCGATCCGAACGGCGGTGGGAAGGCCAGACCGTAAGGTGCTGCCCTTGCGGGCACTCAGGCAGTGGTCAGGACGGCAGCCGAACCTGGTCGGCCACGGTGGCGCACGATCGGTCGAAAGGACACGGGAGCGATGCCGGGTTTCGGTCGAAGTGTGACTCGGCCGCATCAGCCGGGGCCGCCGCGGCAGCACCGGCTGATGGATCCTGCCCTCCGCGGGGGTGCCCAGAGTGGCACCGGCCTGGAACGCCGCCCCTGAGGCCGACGGCAGGCCAACTGCCACTTCCCCGCGGGGGGATGGGCGGCCCACCCGTTCGGATGCGTACAGTAACCCATTCGCGTTATGCCATTAGCAACCACGGTGACGACACGTCACCCGAACGGCGGAGCTCCTGCGGCCGGCAATCCGCCGACAACGGCGCCCCTCACTCCCGTCCTGCTCGCACAGCGCTTCAGTTGCTGCGGCTGCCCCCACTACCTATCGCCACCGGTCCGCCCGACGCAGGCGGGCCCCCGCAGGCGGCCGGGACCTGGGGACGGTTTATGTCACTCCGGCATCCCGTGCACGACCCTCGTCGGTGATGGTCGGGATCGTGGACTTGGTTGGACGCGCTCGCGCCATGGACCTCGGCCAGGTGCGCGGAGATGGTGCGTCAGACCCCGCGCGGACAGCGACAGCACCATCTCCTTCACGCGCAGCACACGCCGCTGCCGCTTCTTGTTGATCTGAGTGCAGCTGCCGTGTCAGTGTCGGCCAAACGGGTGATGTCCCGTCAACTGTATTGCGGAAAGTAGCCGCCAAGTGGCTTAATGTGATCATCCGGTCAGGTGGGCTGCCCACCCCCTGCGGAAGTGACAGCCCCGCTGAGGCCGTGGTTCTTCAGCCTTTGGGCGTCGCCACGGGCGCCCTGTGGTGGTAGTAGGCAGATTAATCTTCGGAATCCTGAGCTGATGCCGTGTCCTTGCTCGGGACCGGTGGATGTGACGGCTCAACAGCGGCCAGGTAAACGCCATACGAGCCGGACGCCCTCTAGCCGGACACCTCCGCCGCAGGCTCTCTCCTCACGAAGTCAGCGTCACCGGCAGCCCCGCGTCCCACGTGGCTCCGGGACCACGCGGTTCCCTCTCCGACGGCCTACGCCCTATCGGGCTGCCCGCGTTACGTCTTCCTCCCAGTCCCACTCATTCGAGCAGTACCCCAGAGAAGGAGACACATCATGGCAACCATCACTTCCCTCAGCGTCACCCAGGGCAAGGCCGGGGACTCCCTGACCATCAACGGCAGCGGATTCGGCACCTCTGCCGTGACGGTGAACTTCGGTTCCAAGGCGGTTGCCGCCACTGGTGCCACCACCACCGTCACCACCACGGTCCCCAGCGGGTGCGCCGGTCAGACCAACGTCAGCGTGACCGTGGGAACCTCCACCAGCAACAGCAAGCCGTTCTTCTACATCGCCACCCCGATGTGCTCGGCTGTGGTCGCGAACGCCGGGCCGCTCACTCCGCCGGCCGTCAACCTCACCGGCACCGGCTTCGCGACCGCGACCGCGGTCACCTTCGGCGTCGCCGGCGCCGGCACGATCAACAGCAAGACGGGGGACACCCTGCTGAACGCGACCCCTCCCACCAACACGACGGGCTTCACCACCACCACGCAGTCGGTGGACGTCACCGTCACCAGCCCCGGCGGCACCAGCGTCCCCGCCGGAGCCGCCTCCCAGTTCACCTACTACAACCTCCCGACGGTTACCGGGGTATCCCCCACCGCCGGATCGGCCGGCCAGTCGGGCGTCACCGTCAGCGGCACCAACCTCGTCGACGTCAGCGACGTCATCTTCACGGACACGGTCACCGCCGCCGTGTTCCACGCCACCGACATCACCGGCCTCAGCGCCACGGAGGTTCAGGTCACCACGCCCACCGGCCTCGTCACCGCCTCGAGCTACGACATCACGGTCACCACACCGGGCGGCACCAGCACGACGAGCGCCACCTACGGGCCCGTGACCTGATCATCTCCAGGCCGCCGATCCGGGCTGACAGCGGATCGCCGCACCCTGACAGCGATGCCGGCAGATGCTGTGCCCTGGCTCAGGCCAAGGCACAGCAGTTCGTTGCTGGGGAACCCGCCGAAAGACGACCCGTTGGGGGAAGTCCGGCTCATCCACGCCAGACGCTGGGACCGTCGGCGCGGCAACGCTTCAGCACAACCGACACCTTGGTCCAGTCCGGCCCGGCCGGACACCACCGTGCCGTCCGGCAGCATGCGCTCCGCCAGACGGCCTCCAATGCGTCCTCAGCGCCGGAACACCGTAGCAGCGCCAACCACCACGGGACACTGGGGCCGGCCGGTACGCGCCTACCAGGCCACACCCAGGGCTTCCAGCTGCGCGAGCTGCTCCGGGCTGAGCTTGTCCCGGCGGGCCTTGGTGTTGTTGAGCCACGCACCCAGCGAGAGCCCTTCGCCCGTCTTGTACGGGCGCGGCACGCGAGGGTGGCCGTGCTCCTCGACGAAGGCCGCCAGCGCGGCGAGGCCCTGCTGGAAGCGGTCCGTGCGGGACACCTTGGGCCTCGCCTCGGCGGTGGCCTTCGCCGCCACCAGGTCCGGGTCTTCCTCGATGCCGATCGCGGTCAGCAGGTCCTGCTGGTCGGTCTCCAGACCGGGCCAGCCGCCGCGTTGCGCCCTTACCCAGCGGCCGAGTTGCTCGCCCTCGAACACGGTCTCCTCGGGCAGCTGCGCCCAGTCGACGTGGCCGTCGGCCTCCAGCCACCAAGACCTGGCCACGCTGTAGGTGCGCTGCCAGGTGATCGGCCAGCTCGGGCACCAGAACGGGTCGATCTCCTCCAACGCCCGGCGCCGCTCCGCCGCGAGTGCCCCCGGCTCGCCCGAGGGCACCTGTGCGGCGGCCCGCAGTTCCGCGAGCCACGTCCCGATGGCGTACCCGCCGATCGAGGCCCGCGCCGGCGCCGCCAAGCTCCCGCCGTGGCCTTTCGCCCAGACCCGCGCCCAGTCGAGGCCGGCCTCGAACCGCGCGTCGGAGACGGACCAGATCATCCCGAGCGCGTCCAGCATCTCCACCCGGTATGACGCCAGTTCGCCGTTCGCATTCTCGCTGCGCCGGTCCGACAGCCACTTTCCGAGCGGGTAATTACCGTTTTCTCCGACCAGCGCGGAATAAGGAACGTCCAGCCCGCCGGTCTCCTCGAACCACCTGCGCGCGTGACCGATCCCCTCACGCCACAGCTGCGTCTCACCGACCAGGACCCGGGAGGCGATGAACAGCGCGAGCACATTCTCGTCCACCGGCGTCTGGAACCGCACCGGCAGCGTGAACGCCCCCGACCCACCCGCACCCACAGCGCCCTCACCAGGACCGGAAGCCGCCTCGGCGCTGCGCCCCTTGGTCCGCTTGCCGGACTTCTGCGGCACCGCGAGGGCCTCCACCACCCGGGCATCGTGCGACCTCAACGCGGTCAAAATTCGAACAAGCGGACCATAGCTGTCCGACTCCAGGATGTCCCCGGGCTCCTCTCCGGGGCCCAGGAATACCGGTACGATCAGGCTGGCGGTCTTCCCTTCGCCGGGCTGCATGCGCAGGGCACGGCCGATGGCCTGGACGATATCCACCATGCTGCCCCGGCCCTGGAGAAGCACCGAATCTGCATTCGGCATATCGACACCCTCACCGAGGACTTTGCAGTTACTGAAGATCCGGTGCCTGAGACCGTCGTCCTCCTCGCCCTTTCCGAAGTCCCCGATGAGCTCCTTCCGATAGTCGATCTCGTGCTCACCGGAGAGCCACTGCGCCCAGAACTCGGCCGGGTATTTCTGCGGGTTCTCGAGGTGGAGCTTCTCGACCGTCTGGTTCAGCGTCTCCGAGAAATAGCGGGCCTCGATCGTGCGGTTGTGGAACGTGATGCACCGCTCCAACCCCCGCTCGGCCACGGTCTTCGCCAGCCCGGCCTGGATGGCCGCGATCCGCGCGGCCGGCACCTCGTCCTCGCTGCCGTCCTGCGCCTCACCGACCCCCGGCCCCCACGGCACGCCCTGCTGCTCGGCGGCCTGGCGGTCGCCGAGCGGGTCGCGCAGTTCCAGGACCACGATCTCGAACGGGGCGAGCAGTTTGCGGTCGATCGCCTCGGCCAGGCCCAGGGAGTACACGTGCGGGCCGTAGACCCGCTGGTCGTCCATGGACACCGCCAGCTCCTCCGGCAGCGGCTGCAAAGCCCCCTCGCGGCCCTTGACGGGGCGCTTGGGCGGCGCCCAGATCCTCGGGGTCGCCGTCATGTAGAGCCGGCGCTCCGCCGGGATGGCGGCCTGGTCGTGCACCACGGTCCAGGTCTTCTCGACACTGCCGGAGGAACGGTGCGCCTCGTCACAGACCATCAGCCCCAGCGGCGGCAGCACCTCGCCCTGGCGCTCGGCCCAGTACGTGTAGGCGTCCCCGACAGCGCCCACGGACGCGTAGGTGGCGAACAGGGTGGTCGGCCGGCGGTGCTTCGCGGCCTGGGACAGCCACATACCGATCATCAGCGGGCTGGTGGACGCCCCCACCCCGTACGGCAGCTCCGAGTCGACCAGGGAGCAGATGGCGTGCATGTCCCCGGACCGCCCGGTCGCCCGCCAGGAGCCGATCATCTGCACCAGCAGGTCCAGGGTCGGCACGACCACCAGGACCACGCCGCGAGGCACCAGCTTCTGGCCGGCCGCCGCCCCGACGTAGGACTTCCCGGAGCCGGTGGCCATCTGGACCGTCACCCGCAGCCCGTTCGGGGCCGGGTGTCCCGGACGGGGCGTCAGGCCCCGCACGATGGCCTCCAGCGCCTCTTCCTGATGCCCCCGCAGCGAGATGCCGGCGGCGGACTGAGTGGCCATCAGGCCAGGCTTTACGACGTTCACGAAGACGTGTCTCCCCTCACCCATTCCCGAGCCCACACCAGGGACCACGCGGGAAATTCTGACAGTGCCCTACTGATACATTCGACAGACCGGCCCGAGAATCGAGGCAACCGGAAATAAAGCCCAACAGGAGCGGCCATTCGGCAGAATATCAGCACCCGGTCGCAAATTCCGCCAAACACCCGAAAAGGCCGGGTCCGGACCCCGCACCCGGCGGGATCACCTGACGTTCCAAGACTGATACACCGAGGGCCGTTGCTCACCCTGCCAGGGTAGCGCACCGCGACCTGCCGAGAGGTCGAAACGGAGGTCCAGGCCGTGGACTAGACCAATCCGGCGGGAGTGAAGCCGACCCGCACGCACCCCCTCCGCGCCACCCCACCCCTAGTCAGCCCACGGTCGGCGCGAAGCGCCGTCCGTACCGCATCAGCCATCACCCCAGCTCAATACATTGACGAGAGCTCAACCCGAGGAGCCGCCGGAGCGAAGCGGAGCGGCTCCCAGGCCGAGCGCGAAGCGCCGGCCACCCCGGCAAAGCCGGGGCAGGTCTGACCGAAGGTCAGACCACGGACACGCGGAGCGGGTCCGCCGATCGCCCGAAGGGCGATCGCGAACGGAGGGCCGAAGGCCCGTAGGGACCCGATGCCCTTCCTGAGCTTGATGTTGTGCGAGTTCACGTCGTTCGGGACGCAGACGTCCACGCCGTTGATCGCCTCGGTCATCGCGGCGACGCCCTT
>NZ_JBFAJO010000154.1:0-8293 GCF_040655255.1 Kitasatospora sp. NPDC050463 | reverse complement strand
AGCCCCAACGAATACGAACACCGACACCACACAGCTAAACTCACGCTCGCCGCGTGACTACCAACCGCGTGTCCACCTTCACGGGCGAAGGCCCCCCGCCCGGTTCGCGACAGACCCCCAAGCGACCCCGTTGCGGCGGCCGGATTGCTGACGGCGGCCGTCCGCTTGCTCGATGATCCTGATCTCCACCAACTCGTCGACCACGCCCGAGCCGCCCGCCCAGGCAGCGCGAGCAGAGCCCCATGGGTCCACGTCTTCGAACGGCATCAGTCCTCGTGCTCGGATAGGTTGCGACAAGCGATGGCACCCCTGACCCGCACATACCGGCGCACCGGCCCGCGCGGAGCCAGAATCCCAGAACGACAGGGCGGTTACCGCCCTGAACACATTCCCGCGTTCTTGGAGGAACGCTGGTATCAGGAGCATCTCGCACCGCTCCAGATCGACGCGGAAGCGAAGTCCGTACGCCGTCTCGCAGCCGTCCTCCTTGTCCAACAGGCTTCTGGCAGGGCGCAGGGTGACGCCGCAGACTTCCTCGGCATCAACCCTGCCGGAGGCCAGTTCGTGGCCACGGGCACGCTCCTGCGGTGGCTCAGAGACGGGCAGGATGCCTTCAACGCCGCTCTGCACTACCTGGCCGAGGAACTCGACCGCGCGACAGACCCCACCAACTACCAGCGCCGGCGCGAGGTGCTGCGAAGCTGGTCCCTGTCATCCGAGATCTGGAACGAGATCATCACCAGGCTTCCGCCCGTCCCAGGGCCCGTTCGCCCCAACCTGGACGACCGAGTACGCCAGGAAGCGTCCGCGTTCGTCTGGGCCTATGTCACCGGCGGCGAGCCGCTCTTCGCGCCACGGCAGGTCGAAGCCGAACAGCCCCCGGAGGTTCGCCAAGTCTGGCGGGAGCGCCGGGCGAACACCTGGTTCCAGCTCTCCCGTCCCGACGCTCTGAACCACTACACGGCCCTACGCAGGGTCCTCTGTCAGCATGGCGATGCCCTTATCGAGAAGATCGAATCGGGCACCAGCATGCCCATTCGCTAGGTTCTGTCCGCTCCGCCGACAGCGCCCAGTCGCACCCGGTGACGCTGGAGGTCGACCTCGGCGACCTCCACCGTGATCAGCTGGCCCTCATCGACAAGCTGATCCGGAGTCTCGGTCGGCTCGTCAGTCAGCTCAGAGAGATGCAGGAACCCGACAACGTCAGGGGCAAGCTGCACGAACACGCCAAAGGGAACGATCTTGGTGATCGGCCCGGTGAGGATTCGGCCGGCCTGATCCGCGAACCGAATGAGTGGATCTTCCTGCAGAGCCTTCAAGGAGAGCGTGACCTGTCCGGAGCGCGTCTCGGCGGTGATCACCTCAGCGGTGATCCGCTGGCCGGCTTCGACTGTCTCGGAGGGGTGGTTGATCCAGCCCCACGTCAGGTCCGGCACCCGAATAAAGCCGGTGCACAGGCCCTCGGGTTCGCCGTCGACGTGAACGAAGACCCCGAAGTTGTGAACCTCGGAGACCGTCCCGGTGACGACCTGCCCGCGTTCGAGCGCGAGGAGGAAGGACCGCAGGGCCGGGGTCTCGCACGCCCTGGCGGAGAGGTGAAGCTGCCCTTCGCGCCAACGCCCGATTTCTTCGGCATCGATCTCCTGGCCGACCTCAAACAGCTCGGATGGATGCTCGATCCGACGCATCGACGCTTCGTGCAGAGGAATCCGACCGATCTCGGTCGCTTCTCCTTCGGCATCCACGAGCTGCACCAGGACGTCCGCTCCGTCGAATCCGATGACCTTCACCGTTCTCACAACCCCCGGCCGGAGCTGGTTGATCAAGGACTGCAGGCGAGGGTCAGGGGTTGGCTCGGACATGGAGGTGAGCCTAGTCGGGGCCGACCGCAGACGACAGATTCCGTGCTGACACGACAGTTAGCCTGCTGAGTCACAGAACGCCTCGCAAACTATAAGTCGAGACCCAGGTCGAAGAGGGACGGACTCGCAAACTATCCGTTGAAGTCACAAGCAGACCGAACTGATCCCGGAAATGACTACGAACTTCGGCATGGCGCATGTCAAAGTTCTCATGTCGCCGAAACCGCAGGTCAACGAAGGGACCAGCCCCCGTGAACGCGCCCAGCAGCCTCCTGCCCGCCACCGTCCGCCCCGCCGTCGAGGACCGTTCCTGGCTCGCCTCCGACCACTGCGCGGAGCCCGTGCTCGCGCTTCTCGTCGGGCTCGGCTAGCCGACCGTCGACACCCCGGAGGCGAACGTGCACTGCACCAGCCCGGACGGGCGCGTGTACGTCGGCTGGCTTCCGGAGGATCCGGGTGCCTGGCAGCGGGGCATCGTCTGGCGCATCCAGGTCCGCCCGGCCGACGCCGAGCCGTGGACCCAGGAGTTCGGCGTCCACACCCCGTCCGAGGCCGTCGCCGGGTTCCTCGCCGCGCTCATCGCCACCCCCGCAAGCTGACCGCCCCCACTCGCATCGCCCAACCAGCACCAGGGGGCACGTTGGCCTTCGTACGAAGCATCGAGTCCGCGCTCACCGACGAACTTCCCACCAGCGAGAGCCCCGTCGCCGGACGCACGATCTACCAGACCCTCCGGCAGCGCGGCCTCGCCTTCGAGCCCGGCCACACCGGTGACGGCTACTTCGCACTGTCCCTGCTCGTTCCCAGCGGCGAACTCCTGATCACCGACGACGACAGCCAGATCGCGCGCCCCGCCGAGGACCACCACGCCTGGCTCGCCTGCTTCTACCCGGCGGCGGCGTCGCCCTTCGACCCCGACGAGGACGACGTCGTAGACGTCTACATCGGCGACGGCAGCCTCTCCTTCGAGGACGACTGCAGCGCCTGCGCCGACTCGGTCGCCCGCTGGCTCGCCGACCAAAAGGCCAGCGCCTCGACCGGACCGCTCGCCGTCGGTCTCGACACCACGGCCGACGTCACCAGCGCCTCCCTCGTCCTGGCCAGCTGAGCCACACACCGCCAGCACGACACCGCACTGCCCGGGTGCCCGGCCCACGCCGGGCACCCGGCCAGCCTCCGGACCCTCCCTCGGCCGTCACCAGCAGTTCCCGTCTTCGGGCACACCCGCAAACCACCGAAAGGGCCTCCGCGTGAAGCTCAGCATCGACGTCACCCGCATCCCCGGACTGGCCATCGCCGCGCTCGGCGCTGTCACCGCCCTCTCCGTCCAGCCGAACACCACCGACTTCCTGAGCAGCCTCTGCATCACCGTCAGCGGTCTGCTGCTGACCTTCGACGACGTCCACGAGCTGGGCCTGCGGCGCGACCCGAAGGTCGTCGCACACCTCGCCAAGGCGTCCGACGGTGCCCGAGTCCGCCAGATCGGCAACGCACTGAACCTGCCCGACCGCACGGTCGCCAGATCGCTTAACCGGCTGGCCGCCGACGGCCTCGTGGTCCGCGCGACCGAGGGCGAGTCCCTCCCGATGCGCTCCTACCGGCTCGCTGACTGAATCACTGACCAGGACCTCCCCGGTCCCACAGCCCAGGGAGAGACCGCCAACTGCCAAGGAGCGAGCACGCACACCCACCACGCCGACTTCCACCCGGTGGTGGTCACCACGACCACCGAGCACCGCGCGAGCCGCCTCATCATCCCCAGCGCCAGCCTGCGGATCGCCCGGGCCGATCAAGTCCGCGCCGGAGACCTGATCGTCTCCGCCTTCGACCCTGTCGAGCCCGCACGGCTTCCACGGAGCAGCTACTTCGCCTCCGGCCCCTACCGTGCCCGCCCGAGCCCGTACGACCCGACGTGCGGCTGCGGCGTCTGCGGTCTCCCCGAGGTCCACGGCCCGGACGGCACCGTCGTTCTCACCACCGGCGACCCGTGGGACACCTGCGACCCATGGCCCGCCGACGACCTCGTCCTCATCCAGCCCCGCCGCCGACGGCCCGCCACCCAGCGAACCGCACCACCGACCGAGAGGACCTGATGGCCGCCCACCGCGCACCGCTGACCAACCACCACCCCGACAACTCCGTCTGCCCGCCGGACCACAAGCACACCAGCTCGGGAAAGCCACTGCACCCCGACTGCCCCGGCCGCAGCTACTCCCAGGCCGTCTGCACCTGCGGCGCCTGGGAGTTCAAGAGCCCCACCAAGGGCTACGTCAACGAGTCCCGCAAGCGACACCTCGCCACCCACACCCCGCCCGCCCCGACCGGACCGGCCGTCCTGCGCGGCCTGCTCCGACTCGACCTCCCGTGAGCGCCACCGGCTCACCCACCCCCGCCGTCGTCCCTCTACCTGCTTGGAGACCCGCCATGCCCCAGTACTTCACCGTCCGTGACCTGCTCGCCCAGCTCCAGAACCTCGACCCGAACCTGCGGGTCCGCCTCGCCGTGAACCCCGACTTCCCGTTCGCGCACTACGTCGGCACCGACGTCGTCGTCCACGACGGCATCGCCTACATCGGCGAGGACGGCCAAGACGGCTACCTCCCGCACGCCGTCAGCAACCACCTCGCCTGGGCCTGACCACCACCCCCCGGACTGCACCGAACCAGGAGGACCGCATCACCTCTCGCCACGTCCCCAGAACCGCCCACCCGCTCGACAGCCTCGCCCTCCGGCCGATGCCGACCGGAGTCCGCGGCGTCCTGGTCCACAACGCACCCGCCAACCCCGTCCTCCCGATCGGCGTCCTGTGGCTGCCCGCCGATGCTCCCCGTCTCCCCCTCGGCCGGATCAGCCTTCGGTGGGAGGAGGCCAGCTGCGCGGGCTGGGACGTCACCGCCCACCTCGGCCTGGCCACCACCGAGGTCCACCTCAGCTCCTGGCACGCCGCGCCCGACGACTGGCCGCACCTCGTCCGCCCCACCGTCCGCGAGGTCACCGGCCTATGCTCCGCCTTCGCCGTCGCCACGGCCGCCCTCAGCCTCTCCAACCGGCTCGCCGAACTCTGACCGGCCCCCGTGGCAGGCGGCCCTCCACCGGCAGGGCGGCCTTACCGTGCCCCCACCCGCCCATACCGCGTAGCCTCGTCACCGGACACCGAGGAGGACACCATGGCCGACGACCAGCAGCTCTGGGGCTACGCCGAGGTCGCCGCGCACCTCGGGATCAGCGTCGGAGCCGCCCGCAGCCGGAGAAGCAGGGGCGCCCTGCCGAGTCCCGACGACGAGAGCATCCCGGACCGCCCCCGCTGGAAGCCCGCGACCTTCGCCGTCTGGAAACCGCGTGGCCAGGGCTACCGCAGCGACCTTGCCACCGAGACCGTCGACCCGTCCGCCGGCTGACCCGCCAGGCCTACGCTCTCCACCCATGAGCACCTCTCCGATGCTCTCCCCGCCGTTCCCGTCTCCGGACTCCGCCGTGCTCCAGCTGGTCGGCGCCAACGCGGTCGCCTCCGTGCGCACCGTCGAGGAGGCGATCCTGCACGCCGCAGTGCACGGCTGGTACGAAGGCCACATCCAGGGAGAGGACGAGTGCCTCGGCTGCGACTTTCGGGGAGGACTCCCCAAGTCGACCCACCGCAGCTGACGACGGCTGCGGCCCGGTCTGGAAGGACTACTTCAACCTCATGACCAACCGCCCGTCCCGACCTCGGCCGTACGTCCTCGTGGCGTGCGGCCTCCTCGCCGTTCTGGGTGCCGCCACCGCGATCGTCGCGGCGCTCTCCGCCTCCTACGCGATGTGCGCCCTCGGCCTAGCCGTCCTGGGCGGAGCCGCCCTCGCCGCGTACCGGACTGCGCGAGCAGGTGACGCCAGGACCGACCAGCTCGTCCTCGAGCGGCTCCGACGGGAGCCCGCCCTCGATGCCGACGCTCTGGCCGTCGAGCTCGCCCTGCGCCCGGCCGCCGTCCGGCTCAGCTTCCACCGACTGAGCCGAAACGGCAGCCTGCCCATGTCCGGCAGCACGCCCGACATCGAGCGCTGATCGCCTCCACTGCGAAAGGGGACCGCCACCGGCCTGGTGGCGGTCCCCTTCGCTCTGCCCTATACCGGCGGAGAGCACTTATTCCGCGCGTGTCGTATTCCCGCCCTGCGTGAGCAATCACGCCAGGCCCCCGCCGGCCCGCCATGGAGCCCACGCCGTCGCGCCGGCCCGGGCGAGTCACGATGAAGAGGTAGGCATCCCAGCTCTGCTCTACCGCAAGGGCGACGTCCTCGAACGGAACCGTCCGGCGGCACCGCTAGCAACTCGCCGTCCAGGCAGCCCCTCTGCACTGCGACCGTGGCCCAGGCGAGTACGTGCAGGTATAGGGGCCTGTGGGGCGTGCGGCCTGGCCGCGGACGACAGGTCCTCATGGAGTTGTGCGGGCCCATGGCCCACCACCCGTTCGCCGAGACGATGCCTTGGGAGGAACCTGAAAGGGGGTGCTCGCAGGCCCGAGATCAGCCAGGTGGTGGAGGAAATGCGCATCTTGATCCAGATCCGGCCGGTACCCGATGTCACGTTGGCAGTCATGCAAGACCCGGAGAAGCAGACGGCGGCAGACGTGGCCGGAGACCTTCCCGGAGTCGAGTTGGACGAGTCATATTTGCCGGTGGCTCTACCGAAGCCCGTGCCGAAAGCCAGCGACGGCGATCCACTGTCGATGCACCAGGCAATGTTCTTCTCGTTTGAGCCGGAAGTGGCGAGTGTTCTGGTCCGAGGCGAAATTGGCGACGACGACCTGGCCTCGCGTCGAGCCCGGCTGAGTGCGACCAACCCCAACATCGTCGGGATCTTTTCGGATCCGGTGCTCGAGGCCATGCCCGCCTGTCCAGGCGACGCCCCGACTGGTACGTGGCAGGACGTGAGCGATCATCTCAAGACCAAGGACCTCCAGGCCCGGGGGATGGACGGCGCTGACGTCTTGATCGCGATAGTTGACGTCGGCATCGACGCGGACCGGTTGGCCGCAGCGGGGGCCGAGATCAGGGTCGCCGCCGATAGGAGCTGGACCCCACCCATTGCCTGGGCCCCGGACGATATCCGGCATGGAACCATGTGCGCCTTCGGCGCCGGGATCGCTGCGCCCAGGGCCACGTTGCTCGATGTGGCTCTGCTTCGGACTATGCGACACGCGCGAAACCGTATGGAGGCCCTCACCTCGGATGGCATCGCCGCCTTCGCGTACCTGCGGACCGTCTTGGACAGCATGGGGGACCGAAGGGCGCTGGTGGTGAGCAACAGCTGGGGGTGTTACGACCCCGCGTGGGACTTCCCAGAGGGAGACCCTGGGAACTACTCGAACAACCTGAGTCACCCGTTCAACATCGTGGTGAGCGCGCTCCAGAGCGCTGGCGCGGACGTCCTGTTTGCAGCGGGGAATGGCGGAAGCCCTTGTCCCGTTAGCAGATGTAAGTACTCTGAGCGAACCATCGTGGGTGCTAACTCGCACCCCGATGTCTTGTCCATCGGAGGTGTAAGCACCGAGAACGAACGGGTAGGTTACTCTTCCCAGGGGCCAGGCCGATTGGACACCCACAAACCTGATCTATGTGCCTACACTCACTTCCTGGGATCGGAAGTGTACGGATCTGGCTCCGCAGATGGCGGAACCTCCACCGCGTGCCCCGTTGCGGCTGGGGTACTGGCGGCGGTCAGGAGCAAGTTCCCCTCTGGGACGATCACCCCAGAGGCGATGCGCGACGTGCTTCGGGGTGCGGCCTACGACGTAACCGGGCGAGGCTTCACATACGACTACGGCCATGGGATCGTTAGCGTCCCTGGCTTGCTGGACAGACTTGAAGTGCAGGGACTCATCTGACGCTGGCGGTGCGCATGCTGAAGGAACACACCCTCCTCATGACCGTGACTCTCCCAGGGAGAGCGGCGATGGAGCATGCCCTCGACAAGCTCGGACTGTCAGCCGAGGAGATCGATCAGGAGTACGGCCTGGTTTCCCTGGACCCGCGCCAGGACCTCTACGCTCTACTGGTCACAGAGTCCGCCGCCGCTCGCATCAGAGCTCACGGACAGCCTGGTGAGTTCTCCGGGCCCTTCGCGAACCCCAAGATCGAGCCGTTCGGGCCCGTGTAACCACCCCCGAAGGTCCCGGCCGGTCCACTCGGCCGGGATCTCATACTGCCGTGCAGCAGGTCATATCCGGGGTAGCGCGGATCCAGTTCTGCCACCGGGATCGGAACCCGCGATCAGCTGAGGGCGGCCGTGGGGAACGAACTGGGCGGCCTTCCAGAGCTTCGAAGGCGGCTGGCTGTGGGGCGAGGCAGGAAGCTTTGGATGCCAGCTGAGCTTGCTCCGCTTTGACGGACACCCTCGGTGTGGTGGTCAGGCCGCCAGGACGTTCTCGTAGCCGGCTGGACTGCGGTAGCCGAGGCTG